>JACETS010000182.1 GCA_013911195.1 Verrucomicrobiales bacterium
CTAATAGACCTGATGTACTTGATCCCGCATTGTTAAGACCCGGAAGATTTGATCGCGAAGTAACCGTTGGATTGCCTGATGTTAGAGGTAGACATGCCATTCTAGAGGTTCATGCTAAAAAAGTTAAAATGTCTGAAGGTGTTGATCTGGAAATCATTGCCAGAGGTACACCAGGATATTCAGGAGCTGAACTTGCTAATGTTATTAATGAAGCAGCATTAATGGCGGCTAGTAAAGGTTTGAAAGCTATCACTCTTTCTGAACTCGAAGAAGCAAGGGATAAAGTTAGATGGGGTAAAGAGAGAAGAAGTTTGGCGTTAAGTGAAAAAGAAAAAGAAAACACCGCATATCATGAGGCTGGGCACGCCATCTTAAATGTACTCTTAGAGCATACCGACCCTTTACACAAAGTAACCATAATCCCTCGAGGGCCAGCACTTGGTGTAACTATGTTTTTGCCTGAGGAGGACAAATATACCCAACGCAAATATGAAATGCTTGACCACCTTGTAGTTGCTATGGGAGGCAGGGTTGCGGAAGAAATTGTTTTTGGAGATGTAACTAATGGCGCCGGCGGAGATATTAAAATGGCGACGGATATAGCCAGAAAAATGGTCTGCCAATGGGGTATGAGTGATGATCTTGGAATGGTCGAATATGGAGATCACCAGGAGCATAAATTTTTGGCCAGGGACATGACAGCTACGAGATCGTATTCTGAAAATACTGCTCAAAAAATCGATAGTGAAGTAAAGCGTCTTATCGATACCGCTTACAATAAGGCCAGAGAAATGCTTTTAAGTCACAGAGAAGAACTAGACTTGATTGCTCATGCCTTGCTTGAATATGAAACTTTAGACGCTTCTCATGTTAAAGATTTAATGGATGATGGTGAAATGGGTGATCCTCCTGCTAGTCCAATTCCGCCAGAACTGGATACGGAAAACAAGAAAATAAAAAACAGCGAAGATTCTTCACTTGGAGATGACATCAATCCTGGTGAGTTATCTCCAGTCGGGGCATAGTTAGTAATTACTTATCCATTTTTCGAAGCTCATCGATTCCTTCGAGTAGAATGGGTATTCATCTCTTTCGCTTTCCATTGGCCTATGCCGCCAGTGTCGATACATCCATAACCAAGGTTCTGGGAAATCCTTAATAGTTTTTTCCAGAACGTCCCAGCATTTTTGAGCTGTTTCCTGTTCATTTAAATTGGATGAATATTCAATAGGTTTTAATACTTTCATTAAGTATGATCCATCACTACAGGGTATCGCGATTCCTGGTATTATTGGTAACTTGGTTTGGTGGTGCAAAAATGCATGGAGTCGAGTAACGGAAGTTATCTTTGAAAAGCATTTAATGGGTATGGCTTCCTTGCTAGGTTTAATGTTTAAGTCAGTGAGAAGGGCTGCATTGCCATTTCTTTTTAAAGTTTTAAGTAATTTTATTACGGCTCTTTTGGACGAAATAACTTGATGCCCGCTATGCTCTCTCGAATTTTTAAAGATTTCTGTAAGCATTGGATTTCTGAAATCTTGAGCTACAACAACGAAAGGCACCTCGAGAAATCCCATTGCTAAACTTATCCACTCAAAACTACCATAGTGAGGAGTAACCCAAATTGCGCCATTTTTAATGGCTTTTTCATGTGCAATCTTATCTTCGAATTCTATTTGAATATATTTCGAATAGTTATTTTTGTTTAGGCGCTTTCCCCAGAATAAATCTATCATACTTCTCGAGAAGTATTGGTAACTTTTTAATATCATTTCTTGAGTGTTGATATTATCTAGGTCACCTGATTTTATGACACATTCTGAATTTGCAATACCTGTAATTCTTCCTCTATTGTCAAAAACAAAAGCTAGCTTCCCAATTTGTTCAGATAACATTACTATCAAAGGTCTAGGAAGGATAGGGGCGAGCAGCTGCATGGATTTTATGAAAAACCATTCAATTCGATAGCGTAAATGCCTCATGTGCTTATTTATTTTCAAAAGTAATTTTTAAAAATAGTTTAATACAATGGATAAGAAAAATCTTATTAATAACTTGGAATCTATTTTGCGGACGCCTACCGCACCATTTCATGAGTATTTGCTTCGAAAAATGATAATAGACTTGTTGTCAGATTGTAAAAATACCGAAATTAAAAGCGATTCGTTCGGAAATTTAATTGTTAATGTTGGTCCTAAAGATAAAAAACCTAAATGGATTTTTGGAGCCCATATGGATCACCCGGGATATGTTAAATGGTTAAATGATGAAGAAAATCAAATAGAAGATTTTAAGAAAAATGGAGATTATGTGTTTCTCGGTGGTGTTCCAGAAAGTTATTTGAGATGTAATTTTCCTATAAAAGAGTTTGGTGATTTTGCCATGTGGGATCTATTGCCTATTAAGATTGAGGAAGATTTAATTAAATCTCGAGCTTGCGATGATTTAATAGGTTGCGTAGCAATAGTTACCTTAATTCAAATATTATCATCAGAAAATATTTCGACCCCCTTTGGAGCTGTATTTACCAGAGCGGAAGAAGTAGGGTTTGTGGGAGCTACTGAACTGGCAAAGAATTGGCCTTATTGTGATGATGCATGCTTTGTTTCTATCGAAACTAGTATTCCTACCGGTAAATCAAAGGTTGGAGAAGGGCCAATTTGCAGATTGGGTGATAGATTGACTGTCTTTGATCATAATGCTACCGAATCTATTTTATTTGCTTCCAAAGAGTCTAATTTGAAAATACAGCGTGAATTGTTGGATTTGGGTGCGTGCGAAGCCTCAGCCTTATCAGTGTTCGATATACCAGTCGCAGGAATTTCTTTGCCACTAGGAAACTATCATAATTGTGGTGGTCAAAATAATATTGAAGAAGAGTTCGTAAGTTTTTCTGACCTAAAAATCTTAATTAATTTGATGCAGAGTATTATTAAATATTTTCCACTAGGACCTAGTAGCGAGGTTTTTAAAAAACGATCGCGATTTGATAGTAAAGTGAAGGAGCACCGAGAGTTAATTAAACAAACCTCAAACCATTTTAAAAAAACAGCGCTTGATTAATTCAAGCGCTATTTAAAACATGAAACACAAACAAACAGTTGTTTTCAAACAACTAATGAAGAATAGTATTTGTTTAATGTTTGTCAACTATTAGGAAATATATAATAATTAACACGTACCGTATTGGGTTTATATGACAAAAAATAGTTTCTTTATATTAATTATTGCCAGTCTTGTTTCATTTAATTTTGTTGGCTGTAATACTTACGATGTCGGAAATTACGACTCTCTAGCCTACAGGCCATTAAATCCTAATAAAGTTCGAGTAAAAGTATCCTTAAAGAATTCTGCTATTTATGTTCTCGAAGAAAATAAACCCTTATTGATAACGGCTACTTGTATTGGCAAAAAAGAAAGCCCCACGCCTTTAGGATCTTTCAGGGCTTATAACAAATTACCAAGAAAACGATCAAATACATATGGATTTCATGTAACTTCCTCTGAAATTGTACCAGGAAGAAGAGATATGACACCAAAAGGTTCTAAGTATGTGGGATATCCAATGCCTTATTGGGTTGAGTTCAAATCTGGATACGGTTTTCATAGTGGGTATGTTCACCCTGTACCTAAAACGCATGGATGCTTAAGAATTAATCAAAATGTAGCGCCTAAATTTTTTGCATTGGTACGTTCCGGAACACCAATTGAAATTAGTGAATCGTTTCCAGAAGATTTGACTATAGGAAAAAATATAAGAAGGCCTCATGATTATAAAGACCCAGATCCAGCTCGATCCTATTTGATATCTGATAAATATTTTGACGATCTGGAAAGGAAAGACGATTTGTTTGAAGAGGATTCTATGTAATGCAAGCAGCAGACCAATCTCCACCAAATAACAAAAAAAAGAGTCGTCGTGTTAATGTGAGGACTCCAGAGGTAATGTCTGACGTTCAGACTGAAGTTGAATCTCATTATAGGAGTCGAGTAGTTGAAAAATTTAGAAGTTCAGATAATTGCTATACGATTGGTAATACCACAGTTATTTTAGCCAAGCAGTTTGGTTTTTGTTACGGGGTAGAACGAGCTATAGATTTGGCATATGCTACAAGGAGAGTTTTTCCCGATAGACGAGTTTACTTAATTGGAGAGATAATTCATAACCCTGAAGTTAACAGACAAATTCACGAGATGGGTATTCAGCAAATTGATAGTTATCCATCCAAAGAAGTGTTAGATAATTTATCTCCTGATGACATAATTATTGTCCCAGCTTTTGGAGCAGAGATTTCATTGATGGATCAGATAGATAAAAGAGGCTGCCAAATAGTTGATACTACGTGTGGTGATGTAATGAGAGTATGGAAAAGAGTCCGTAATTATTCAAAGGAAGGATACACTTCAATAATTCATGGAAAAGCTGATCATGAAGAGACTCGTGCAACCGCAAGCAGAGCCGTCGATGATTTTGGTGGTCATTATCTTATTATACTGACAATAGAAGACTGTGAATACGTGTGTAATTTTATTGAGAAAGGAGGAGATGGAACTAAGTTTATGGAAAAGTTTGAAGGTTCATTCTCTCCTGGTTTCGATCCACTAATTCATCTATCAAAGATAGGCGTAGCGAATCAGACTACTATGTTAAAAGGGGAAACTGAGAGGATTCAGCAAATGCTTTATGAATCTATTAAGATCAGAGATGGTGAAAAAGCTGAGGAAAGCTTTCAATTTTTTGATACGATTTGTGGAGCAACTCAGGAACGACAAGATGCTCTTTTTGAAATGCTTAAGGTAAAGATGGATATGCTACTCGTAGTAGGTGGATACAATAGTTCTAACACGACTCATCTCGTTGAAATCGGACATGAAAAATTACCATCATTTTTTATAAGGGATGCTGAATGCCTAAAATCATTTGAACAAATTGTTCATTTTGATTTAGAAGAAAAAAAAGAAAAGATGAGTTATTCTGGTGACTTTTTTGATAAATCCATACCTATTACCATAGGAATAACAGCTGGTGCTTCATGTCCAAATAACCTAATTGAGCAAACTATTTTACGAGTATATGAACTTAGAGGTAATGAAGTTGATCAGCTATTAGTTGAATAGATATTAAAAATTAATAGAAAAATTATAATCTATTGAGTTATTTAATGT
>JACETS010000183.1 GCA_013911195.1 Verrucomicrobiales bacterium
ATATTGAGATTAATGAAACCTTTCAAAATAAAAGGAAGAAACTGATCGTTTCAGATTCATCTGTTAAAATTCCAATTCAAATTAAACATCTGGAATCGGATAAAGTTTTAATTAAAAGAAATGCATTTCTTAATCATGCGCTCTACAGAAATAAAAAAGAGGCATGGTTGATTAATTTTGTATCACTAATTGCCATGCCTCTTAATAAAGGTTTTGCGGATCCTATTGATGCTGAATCTTTGGTTTCATTTTTCGTAAATTTTGATGAACCAATTTCATTGGAAGTACCACTTAAGTGGCTTGAGACTAACTATTATGAGCTCACTAAGTTTTTTCGTATGGAATTACACGGTAATCTCTCCACGATGTTAACTCTTTTGGCTGATGATCCTAAAGTAAATATTAATGTTGAGGGCTCATTGAATTCGATATCCATTTCAATCATTTTTATTCATAAAAAACATCCAAGTCCAAATTTTGAATTTGAAAAGCTTTTTATAGAAAATCTTAATTTGTTTAAATCACAGACTGAGAGTTACGAAGCTGATATTAGTGAAGAAAATTTTATTAAAAGAAAATATAATCTTATAGTCAGTGGATCAGATGAAGTGTTATATTTTCATAGTAGTATCCTTCCTGATTTAATCAGAGATAACAATATAAAAGTAAATTTAGGTGAGCGCTTTTATTCATTAACCAAGGACATAAATCTGATTAAACCACAGGTTCAAATGACTAAATCTTCTACAGATTGGTTTGAATTCGAGGTTGATTTTCTATCTAGTTCTGGTGATTCGATTTCAGAAGACGAAATCAGAAAACTAATTCATCAAGGCAAATATTCGAAAAAGAGTAATTCAAATCAAAAATTAGTTTTTGATAGAGATGAAATAGATCAATTGTTCTACACACTAGGAGCAACAGAAACAGAACAGAGAATTACAAAGAATAAGGTTCTTAGAAGAGTTTCTGGTAAGGAGGCATTATATATTGAGGATAGCCTATCCAAATTTGGATTCAATTTACCTGAACTTAATAATCCTTTTAATAAAGTTTTTGAAAAAAATTTTAATGGAAATCTTAAGCCTTATCAAAAAGAAGGCGTTCTTTGGATGAATAAAAGAATAATGATGAATAGTGGATTTGTTCTTGCTGATGAAATGGGATTAGGGAAGACCGTTCAGATTTTAGCTCTTATTGCATCAATGAATTTAGATGATGAAATGGTCCTAATTATTTGCCCCACTTCTCTGATACATAATTGGAATGGTGAAGTTAAAAAATTTTTACCAGGATCAACAATACAGCTTTACCATGGTAGTGACAGAGACGGGATTAGAATAGATTCAAACATAGTCATTACGACTTATGGAACCTTATTGAGTGATGTTACAGCACTCAATAAAGTAAAATTTTCTTTGGTTGTTGCTGATGAGGCGTCTTATTTTAAAAATGACTCAACGAAAACATTTAAAGCTTTGGAAAGTTTAGATTCTAATATCAAGATTGCTTTGAGTGGGACTCCTATTGAAAATGAAGTATCTGATTTATGGAGTTTGATGAACATTGTTAATCCTAATTATCTTGGCACTAAAGAAAGCTTCAAAGATTATTACTTTCGTGAAAATTTAAATGATGAATCAAAATTAAATCTTAGGCATAGAACATCACCATTTATTTTAAGAAGGTTAAAGAGAGATGTTCTAAAAGAGCTTCCCGATAAAGTCGAAAAAACAATTTACTGTGATCTTTATTCGGAAGAGAGGGATGTTTATAATAATTTTCTAATTTCTGGAAAAGAATTAATTTCAAATTTAAACAAGTCGATTCAAGGGGATAATACGATGCAAGTACTGACCCTATTGCTTCGTCTCCGACAAGTTTGTTGTGATTTGAGACTGATAAAGAATATTAAAGACCCTTCATTTAGTTCTTCAAAAATGAATGTTCTGATAAACTTGATAAAAAACACTATTTGCGGAGGAAACAAAGTAATCGTTTTTTCTCAATTTGTTAAAATGCTCAAGCTCATAAAAGCGGAATTGAAAAATGAATCCATTCCGAGTTTTTTATTAGAGGGAGCCACCAAGAGTGATGATAGAAACCAAATGGTAAAGAATTTTCAGGATTCTAATAATGGAACAAAAGTGTTTCTCATATCACTCAAAGCAGGAGGATATGGGTTAAATCTTACGGCTGCAGATACGGTTATACATTTTGATCCATGGTGGAACCCATCAGTGGAAAATCAAGCCACCGACAGAGTACATAGAATTGGACAGTCTAAAATTGTTAATATCTACAAATTGATAACAAATAATACGGTTGAGGAAAAAATACTCTCGTTGCAGGACAAAAAAAGAAATCTAATCAATATGGCTATAGATGAAGAGGTTCCGGATATGAGTGGATTGAATAATGAGGACTTGAAATTTGTGTTAAACTAATCGACTAGATAGATAATAGTGAATAATTAGTTAATGAATCATCGGATTAAAATTATAATTTTATTACTTATAAATTCACTCTTATTGACTCTATGTTGGGCTTATATCGATTTTAAATCTGTAAGTAGTACAAGTTACCCCTCGAACACAGTTGTTTATGATTTATTGAAGGTTCTCATTTGTTTTATTTTGCTAGTTCTGTCTTCTTTCGTATTTAAAGGAAAAAGTCCAAAGCAAAAATTAATATATTCAGCAATCTTTATTTTGGTTTCAGTATTAACTGCAACAATTTCACTTTTGAATTTAGGAGACTCCTTCTATCTATTCTTTTTACCAGAATAGAGTATCTTCATTCATCCCAAATAAAGTTTTCTAACTTTAAGCGCTCGCTAATAACTTTAGCCTCTGGCGATCTTGTGCCATTGATGCTTGATAATTGATCGGCTATAATTATTGCCGCCCTAAGATCCTGATTGTTATTTCTATTAGTTAATATTCTGATACATTCAAACCCTGATTTAAAATGCCAATTCATTTCTGGGTTTTCATTTTCAATTAGAGGGGGCCTTGGAGCTGTAAGAATTTGATAATATAGCTCTAATGATTTTGTATCTTGTCCCAAAAATTCAAAAGACTTGGCTTTTCGGAAAATAGCCTCATTTCTCGAGCTTGTACTTAGTTTGTCCATCGAAAGTATCATATCGAAGGCTTTAATGGCATCTGTTATTTTATCTGCACTTAATGCTCCCTGTTCATAGAGGGCTTTCCCTTTAAGCATTAGAGCTGTTGTTTTAATTTTATTTGGGGCCTTAGAGCCTATTAATGAGTCCAGCGCAACGATTGCTTCAGTCTTCAAATTTTTATTTAATTTGATTTGAGCGCTTTCTAGAATGGCTTTGGGAGACAAGGATGTTTTGGTTTCAGCTACTTTTTGAAATAGATTTAAGGCTCTCTCAATTCCTTCTTCTGATAAGGTTAATTTTGCAGAATGAGCCGCAAAGTACATTGATCTTATTGCCAATTCTGAATTTGAATAGTTGGTAAATAACTTTTCAAAATTCAACAAAGCTTTTGAATAATCTTTATTTATGTAAAAAATTTCACCCAATCTCATTCTAATTTCAGGTGAATGAGAAGAATTGGGCCATTTTTCTACAAAGGAATTGCCTTTAAGTTCGATTGTATCAATTTCTGAGGAATTTTCGTTAATCCAAAAATCTAAATAATCAGCTCTTTCCTTATCAGTAGATCTTACTGCATGAGCTTTTCCTTTGGTTAACGAGTCATTCGCAATGTCATAATTAGTGGGGGATTCCTGGAGTAGTAAACTGGCTATTGCTAAATGAGCTTCAGCGATTCTTTCATGCTTTGGGAATTGATCTATAAATTGCTCAATAGAAATTTTAGCTTTTTCTGAACGGTCAGATGCTAATAATAGTCCTCTTTCTAACAAAACATTACCTTTAATATTATTATTTTGAATTGTGGATACGAGTTGATTGTCCAACTGCTTGTCCGAAGTATCATTGTTCAACATCTCAATTAGCGCTGCATTAAATTTTGCGGAGTCTTCATTAGTTGGATCTGCAACATTTAAATAACTCTCGGTTGCCGACCTTATGTCATTATTTTTTTTATGAGCTTCAGCCAATAAGAAATTTATTTCTGAACGGCTGTATTGATCCTGAGCGACACCATTAATGCTAGTTAGTAATTCTATGGACTCTTGATAACTTTTGTTAAGGATCAGAATTTTTCCATGTAGAATTTTTGATTTTAATGAAATTAAATCTTCTCCATTAGCTAGACCCTTAAGTTGTAAAATTGATTTTTCAATGTCCTTTGGATAATTTAATCTGATTAAAAAATACTGTGCCTTACGAGAAAGATTATTGTCCTCAGATTTTGTCCAAGTATTGAGTAATGACTCAACTTGGTCGGGGGTTTTTTCAGATAAACTCAATAGCTGTTCAAAGAAAGGTGTATTATCACATCCAATGGGTGCATTCTCAATAGCCGAGCGAATTATGGGAATGGCTTTATCGAAACTATCTAACTTAACTTGAATGTTGAATTTAAGAGTTTCGAGGGCAGTATGAATCTTGGGAGTTCTATTTTCAATGCTAACAGAAATATCTCTAATTGATGATTCCGATTTAGTGAAGTTGTTTAGAGCAAAAAAAGCCTTTGATTGAATCAGAAGTTTTATGTTGTTTATTTCCTTTGATGAAGAATTAATCTTATTAGTTGATTCTATAGCATTTTCATAATTTCCTAAAAGAAGATTAATGGTTGCTAATTTGAATTTGATTATATTGTTTTTTTTCTTTGAATTTTCAACCGAGTTAGAAATAACTTCCAAAGCCTTCTGAAGCATTCCGAGTGATTCATAAGCGGATGATATACTTAGTACAGCACTAGAGTGAAACGGGTCATTAGCGTTTGTGATATATTTATCTAATAATGGTCTTGCTTCGTTAACTTTGCCGAGTGCAGCAAGAGCGATGCCTCGCCAAAAGTTCAACTCATCGCCTTTTGCTGTCTCTAAAGCTTCTTGATATCGTCCTGTTCTAACTAGATTTTCAACTAAAAGTGATCTTACTCTTGTTTGGTCTGTAATAGATAAATCTGATCTTGCTTCAATTTTCTCTAGTTTTTCGACGGCAACATCGGAAAGACCATCTTTATA
>JACETS010000184.1 GCA_013911195.1 Verrucomicrobiales bacterium
TGCAACGAATTACTGCGTCTGCTAGGGCGCGACGTGAAGAGCAGATTGAGATTTGTGATGGGTTGATTCTCAAGTTAATGAATGAGCATTCGTCTGGCCGGTCAATCAAGGGGGTAGATGGTTATACAGAAGATGGAAACGATACTGTTGCTATAGTATGAAAGAAATAATAATAGGTACCAGAGGGAGTGAGTTGGCGTTATATCAGGCCCGGATGGTTGCTGGCGAATTGAGAGATAGTGGCTATGAAGGAGAAATTGTTGAAAAGATTATCCAAACAAGTGGAGATAAACATAAAGATACAAAACTTTCAGAATTTTCTAAGGGTGATAAACCTTTGACGGATAAAGGTGTTTTCACTAAAGAGCTTGAAGAATCTCTTATTAGAAAAGAGATAGATGTAGCTGTACATAGTCTGAAGGATTTACCTTCTGACTTGGGAGAAGATTTTGAAATAGGAGCCATTATGAAGAGAGCTGCTACTAATGATGTGCTTATATCAAGATTTGATTCACAGTCTTTTCGAGAGCTTAAAAAAGGGACTGTTATCTCTACAGGAAGCGTACGTAGATCTAGGGTTATTCAATGGAAGAGACCTGACATAAAGGTTATTGATATAAGAGGCAATGTTCCAACTAGATTGAAAAAACTTATGAGTGGTGATTTTGGAGATGCCACAATTTTAGCACAAGCTGGTTTGCAAAGGCTCGGATTATATGATGATAAAAATAAACTGCTTAAATTTGACGGTCAGATGATTGGAACATACGAATTATCAGTTGAAGAATTTATCCCTTGTGGTGGTCAAGGTGCAATAGCTATTGAGGCTTTATCTGATTCTCCGGTTTTGGAATTTACGCAGAAAATCAATCACCAAGAGACTCAGGAATGCATTAAAATTGAAAGAGAATTCTTAAAATTACTTGGAGCGGGCTGTGATACTCCAGTTGGTGTTAATGCATTCTTATCTTCGTCTGGTGATGAAATGAGTGTAAGAGCAATACTATTTGATGAGTCTAATTTGTCATCTGATCCAAAAATTGCTCATTGTATTGTCGCAAGGGGAAATACCCAAGGAGTTGCCGAAAATTTACTAAAGCAAATGCAGATTAATATCTGATTGATATGGGAAAAGAAAAAAATAATAAAAAAGGTATATGTTATCTTGTAGGGGCAGGTCCCGGTGATCCGGGTTTATTAACGCTACGAGCGAAGGAGTGTTTGGAATCTGCTGATGTGGTTGTTTACGATTATTTATGTAACCCCGATATTTTGAATCATGCTCCCTCAAACGCAGAAAAAATTTATGCAGGAAAGAAGGCTGCGGATCACGCCATTCCTCAGGAGGAACTAAATGATCTGTTGGTTAAACTTTCGATAAAAGGCCAAACTGTAGTTAGGCTTAAGGGTGGAGACCCTTATGTGTTTGGAAGAGGAGGTGAGGAGGCGCAAGAATTGAGAAAGGCTGGGGTTCCCTTCGAAATTGTTCCGGGTATTAGCTCTTCAGTTGCTGGCCCCGCATATGCTGGAATTCCAGTTACTCATAGAGACTGTTGTTCTCAGTTGACAATTTTCACGGGACATGAGGATCCAACCAAAAATGATTCGGTTATTAATTATTCAACAATAGGTAAAGTGGATGGGACTAAAGTTATGTTGATGGGAGTTGGGCAATTAGAAAAAGTCACCAACCAAATGATTGAGGGAGGTTCACCCAAAGACACTCCTGTTGCCCTGATTAGATGGGCCACCACAGGGAGGCAACAAACTTTAGTTGGTGAAATAGGGAATATTGTTGAGAAGGTTAATAAATCTGGATTTAAAGCGCCCGCAGTTACGGTCTTTGGAGAAGTTGTTAAATTGAGAGAACAACTTAACTGGTTTGAAGAGCGACCGCTTTATGGGAAAAAAATGGTAGTTACCAGAACTAGAACTCAGGCAGGGGAGCTGAGTGTAAGACTGAGACACCTTGGTGCAGATGTCGACGAGATGCCGACAATTAGAATTGAACCACCTGTAGACCTCAAAGCGTTTGGACAATTGGTTCAAGATTCACATAAGTATGACTGGATTGTTTTTACAAGTCCTAATGGTGTTGACGCTTTTTTCGATATCTTTTTTAAATTATATAAAGATGCACGTTCTATTGGGGGTGCCAGAATCGCAGCAGTGGGGCCAGGTACTCAAAAGAAGATAGAAAGTTATCACCTTTCCGTAGATTTGCTTCCTGAGAAATATGTTGCCGAGGGTTTAGTTGAAAAATTTAAAGAAACTGAGGGAGTTGAAAATCAAACTATAATGTTAGTTCGACCAGAAGCGACTAGGGATATTATTTCAAATGGGTTGAGTGAAATGGGCGCTATTGTTGATGAAGCCATTGCCTATCGAACTGTTCCAGAGTTAGAAGATCCAACTGGTGCCGTTGAAAGGTTCAATTCCGGTGAAATTGAACTCGTTACATTTACAAGTTCCAGTACTGTAGAAAGTTTTATGGAATTGGATTTGTTAATACCTGATCACTTGATTATGGCAAGTATTGGTCCAGTCACTTCCGAAACCATCTGTTCTTATGGGTATGAAGTTGATATTGAAGCCCAAGAATCAACCATTCAAAGTCTCGTTGAATCCATTGAAGAGTACTATCTAGCTCTTCAAGATTGAGTTAAAGATAAAACCCGAGTTGATTAAGACTCAGTATTTTTAACTGCAGTAGCCTCTGCTGAAGTGGCTGGCTCAGCGGCTTCAACCTGAGCTTCTTCCTCATTGGATTTGTTTCCACGCCTGAAAACCTGAAGATTTGCACGAAACTTCATCCTCGATTTTTTTGCAGCGGTGCGCTGTTTTCTTCTATAACGCTGTACTGGTGTTTCGAATGAACGAAGACGTCTCATCTCGTCCATAATACCTTCGGCCTCAAGCTTGTTTTTTAAACGCTTGAGAGCACGATCAACTGATTCACCTTTTGTTACTTCTACGTCTGTCATATTAGAATTGGGGCCGGAGTTTAATAGATTAAAGCCTATGAGTCAAGTACTCTTCTAATTAGTGGTGGCAGCGGATTCAACGGTTTCTTGTTCGGCATCCAGAATTTCTCTTCGAAGATTTATTTTTTTCCATTTAGCCCAAAAAGCTACGACTGGGGAAGCGACGAATATTGACGAGTAGGTTCCAACCAACACACCAATAATTATGGCGAAAGAAAAATCTCTCAGAGAAGGGCCCCCAAATAAATAGAGAGCAAAAACAGTCAGTAGAGTGGTTACACTGGTAAGAATGGTTCTGGTTAATGTTGAATTAATCGCATTATTCATAACGGCATCTTGGGCGCCGCGTTGGGTTTTAAGGCCTTCTCTAATTCTATCAAAGACAACGATAGTGTCGTTAATGGAGTAACCAGCGATAGTTAGAAATGCTCCGACTAGTATCAGATTAAGCTCTAATCCACAGAGTACCGTGATTCCAATAACTATGACTAAATCATGGACCAGTGCGATAATGGCGCCCATGGCAAAGGAAAATTCAAATCGGAATGTAATATATAAAAATATGGCGACTAAGCCGGCCAGTAAAGCGATCACAGAAGTAGTTAACATTTCACCGGCGACTTGTGAGCGAATCTGTTGACTTTGAATTTGTCCATCAGCAAGGCCAGATGAATTAAGAGCGTCTTTAACGGTTTCGCCATCAGTGTCACTTACTCTGACCGAGAAAATAGTTTTGTCTTGTCCTATTGGAGTTAACTTCTGAATTTGTGGCACTTTAGACCCTTCAGATCTATTATCGTTTACCAGTTCATCAATTTGATCTTGTGTTGTACCCTGAGTGGCATTGAATCTTAATTGCTGACCTCCAGCAAATTCAATTCCAAGTGAGTCGCCTCCTTTGTATCCGAGCCAGCCAATGGATACGAGAATGAGAAGAATAGATAATAGCCTTGTCTTTTTGGTGAGTCCCAGGAAGTTAATATTTTTCTTGGATAGAACTGGGGTGAATTTCAGTTTAGGGTTAATACCTTTGAGCCAATTATAACAAACTCTTGTAACGAGAAGGGCTGAGAATAAGGATACGATAATTCCAATTGTTAGTGTTACCGCGAACCCTTGTATGGCACCTTCTGCCAACCACAACAGGACAAAGGCGGTGATGAGTGTTGTTATCTGAGCATCAAAGATTGCAGAAAATGCTTTTTCGTAAGCTGCTTGAATAGAAGCAACCACACCTTTTCCTGTAGCTCTTTCCTCCCTTAATCTTTCATAGATTAATACATTGGCATCAATTGCAATGCCTATTGTTAGAATAACCCCGGCAATTCCTGCAAGAGTAAAGTCCGCCTTAAATATCGCTAAAATTCCGAAAAGTAGAATAATGTTAACTGTTAAACCAATTAATGCAATAAAGCCTGCGAATCGGTAAAATATCATCATGAAAAGCGCGGTTAGAGCAATGCCGAGTAATCCCGCTCTAATTCCTTGATCGATGGCGGCTTTAGCCAAAGTTGGAGGAAAGCTTTCTTCAAAAATTATGTTTGGCTGAACACCAAGTGGATTTCTCATAGATACCGCCAAAGACTTCGCTTCGTTCTCAGTGAAGTTACCAGATATTTGGCAATTGCCCCCTGGTATTGCTCCGTTAAAGACAGCCGCGGAAATAATCTTACCATCAAGAAGGATAGCCATCTGCGTCCTTCCATCGCCTTTGTACTTATTACTTACATCATAAAGAGTGTCTGAACCTTCACCCTTAAATTTAATATTAATAACCCAGCCGGCACTTTCGAGTTGCGCCGAAGCATTCGTAACATCACTTCCTTTAATCAAAACCTCATCCTGAAGGAGAAGTTTATCTGGTCCTCCAGGTCTATCCTTACTACCGCGATCCGTGTTCTCATCAAACTCAACAATTTGGGAATTTAAAACAAAATCTCCTCCGTTGATTCTATTAATAGTATCCTGACTATTCTGTTCGTGTGTTAAATATAGATTGAGGATCGCTGACTTTTGGAGTTGCTCACGGATTGTATTGATGGTTTTTTCATCAATAATTTGTTCTTTTTCTCCGCCCTCACGATGAGGAATGTCTACAGCCAGTCTATCTTTTCCGACTGGTACAATAGATAC
>JACETS010000185.1 GCA_013911195.1 Verrucomicrobiales bacterium
ATTTCTTCCTCTCAAATAGACTCAATAATTGTTGATGGTTCAAAATTTACAGAGCAATCAACCTACAGTGATACTACGCACTTTGATTTTTTACATTCAATTGCGGGTATATCCAATCTCTTTGCAGGTGCTTATGTAGGATTGGACGGGAAAATAGAAGTATTGGGATTGGGGTTAATGGGGTTGGCGGAGGAGATTGCTACCATCAAATCAAATGATTTAAGATCAATTATGAATAACGCAATGCGTGTATCTCAGAACTTCAAAGGTCCATTTGATATACTCTCCTCAAAGGATAAAAAAAATCAACTATTCTTGGATACCCAAAATTCTGTCACTGAACTATCAGACGCTTTGAAACCTCTAACCTCGGTTGTTAACGATTTAGGAAAGAGTTTAAAATAATTATTCTATCGTAACATTAAGACGATAAAATCTTGGATTGCTGTTTTCTTCAAATTTGTTTTTTGAACGATAGATAACGCTTTCTGTTCCATCGCCATTGTCTTGAGATGAGAGGATCGTAAATTCTTCTAACGCTTCAGACCAGGTACCAAGATCCCCGCTTGCTTGAATCTGATAACTTATACCTCCAGCATTAGTACTTTTCTGGAATTCAAAAACCAAATACTGAGCTGATTCATTGTTAACACTCAGATCATCTAGCCTAATACTAGGCCAAACTCCAGATTTGGAATCGGAATCATTTGTTCCAAAAGCATATTCCAGAAAAGCATTGAGGCCGTCTCCGTCTTGATCCGCCTCTGGATTACCTATGAATCCTTCGCCATCGGCTTGACCTGGACTGCCCCCAATGTTTAAGCTGGCAGTCCAATTGGTTGGATCAGAGTGATCAGGGTTTTTGTCGGGATCGACGAGTGTTAACGTAAAACCATCACCATCTGGAGTTGTCGGCCATGGTGCGACATCATTATAGGTGAAATCTTTAATGGTTGTGCCATTAGACGAAACGATATGAATTTGCTCACCGTCATTACTAAGATTACCCGCATAATTGCCTCCTATTATTGCTCTTGAATTTGGATATCTAAAATTGAATGCTTCAACGTTGTCCACTAATACAACTCGTCCTCCTGGAGGGAGCACCAGTGCCTCTGCGGCTAGATTACCATTGAAAGTGAAATCAATTCCTCCAGCAAAATTAATACCTTCTAAGTTAATTGAACGAGACGTGTTTATATTTAGAAGTTCTATAAATTCGAAATCGCCTCGACTTGAAAACCCGGCAACTTTTTCCTCATCGGTTGCTGGCTCCGGCCTGTAGTTTAATTCAGAAACAACCAAATTATTCGCCGATGCAGGAATTGTATTAACCTTGAAAGTTGCGCTGCTTATAGGGCTCCAGTCAACACCATCAAAGGTTCTTGCTTTAACTTCGACCCCCCCCTCAAGTTGAATAGGGCCTTCGTAGGACAGTGCAATAGGGGACGGGCTGTTTCCAGAGCCAGCAGTTGCAATGAGTTCATATCGCCACAAGGCATCACTACTGTTCTGACCTGCGTTTAACCCGTGTAGAGCGAGCATATTTTCACCAGCTTTTAGAGAGCCAATAAATGGTGTTACATCAAACTCGATGAATGTTAAAGCTAAGCTGTCGCTATGAGTCGATGTTGCGCGAGAATTCCATGTAAGATCTGCGGGACTTCTTTCTGCGTCTCTAGTGACTTCTTCTCCATTGAGATAGGCCACGAAACTATCATCATATTTAACTCTCAGAGTTAATTGTGTGAAGGATTCGATTTGTTCCTGATTCACATTGAATGGAACACGAATATAAACGCTTGGATTAATGCGGTACATTTCTTCTTCTATATCCACTCCAATATTTGAATCATAGGTGCCTGATGGGCTCCTTTCGATTCCTACCCCTTGGGTTCCACTAGTCCAATTATTGCCATTAGGCGGAGTCGAGGTGTTTGTCCATTGTGATACAGTAAGATCACTTCCTCCATTTGTTTCGGAGGGTACTAAGACTTCGCAATTCGAATCTTCTTTGATGAGTGTTGTTACGATGCCTCTTGCATTACCAGGGACTCTGGGGTCGGAGCCGTCTGTCGTGTAGTATATGGTTGATCTTGCCCATTCATTAGGATCAGTAATGCGTAGTCTAAAATTGGAACTGACTTCTCCTCCAAACTGATTGAATTCAGGAGGGTTGGCAAAGTCTCGATTTCCTGCTGCTGTACCTTTTGACTGAGTTTCTACCCATGCCATTCTTCTTGTCAGCCAATTTTTCATCCAGTCAACTTCAGATTGATGGGTCCTTCGATTGCGATATCCACCTGCGTTTGGCCAAAGATAACTACCTAGGACTCTCCATTTATTAAAATTCCTTGTCGCCGCAGATTCACCTTCAGAGTTTTCAGCATCCAGTTCAGCATCCCATCTGTCAATTTGGCTCATGAGGTTTTCATCACTGAAAGTACTTCTTCGAAGTTCCCAGAAACGATCCCAGTATGCTAATCTGAACTCCCGACTTTCAAATAATCTTTGATACCAATAATAATCTGACCCTCCAACTTGCGGATAGTACCAACCTGTTGGATTTTCACCTCCAAGATAGTTAGCATTTCCAAGACCTAGGTTGTAGTCCCAAACTGGCAGTGCCCTGATTTTATCATACCGAGGTTTAACAAAGTAGGAGCTGATTCGGTATCCGTCGATTTCTTTAAAGCATTCCACAAAAAGATGATTATCAATAAAGCTTTGCACGTTAATAAAACCTCCATATCCCTTTGTAGGGTCTTCAAAATCTTCCCCATGCAAAGCACGTTCATAATCATTCACATGATTTTTGAGGTAATTAAACTGCACGGTGCTGATTCTTTCTGGATCGTGCATATCTAATGGCACTCGCTCGACTGCAGTCGACCAAGGCTGGCTGTATGGTGATTTATCTTTTTTGAAGATATAGCCACCCTGAATAAGTTCAGGATCTGTGACATCATTTTCAAGGGGTTCGACTTCAACTCGTCCTTCAGAAATTTTTATTTTTTCCATGAGTACATAAACTCCTCTGTAGTCACTCATCGAAACATCGCTTCCATTTCGTGTGTTCATGAATAGTTCAACGAATCGTGTTCTTACTCCACCTCTATTACCCCACAAATCTCTTGCGAGGTTGTAAACCATAACATTACGCATGAGAGTTTTATCGGAATATGGGGCATGTATAATCCAATCCGATTCTTTTGGCATTCCCAAAATAGATTCATCTTTATCCTCTCCTTCATTGTTATTTATTTCCCATGCGTATTGTTTTTTGGCGAACCCTGAGGAGCTCTGACCTCGAACATGCATTCCGCTTCTACCCTGGAAGTCAGCGGGTCCAGTCATTCTAGCTAGTCCATCTTTTGGATCCTTATCAATGACAACATTGTAGGTAAATCTAAAGTTCCGATTTCCGTCATCTAGGTTGGCTCCATTTGAATCAACAACAATGATAGGGAGTGCAGAATTAAAGTTTACAACGTTAGAATTTAACTCAATGAAAGTTCGGCTTCTCACGCGACTAGGTTCACGGCCAGATTCAAAAATCCTTGCCCTTATAGTTGTTGTTTCTCTGATGGTAATAGGATTGCCATTATATATTGCTGATCTTGATGATGGTTCGCTATTATTAGTTGTATACCTGATGACGGCGTTTGGGGATTCTGGAGGAAGAATAGTGAGCTGAATAGTACCGCTAAAGAGTCCTCCAGGCTTGTCGAATTGAATTTCCTCGCCAGGTGCTGAAGCAAATTGTTGAGTGTTGTTCACTGCTCCAGGAGTAGGCTTATCAAAGAATCCAAAAGTACTATTTTCAACGAGTTCTCCGAAGCTTGTATCTTCGACCTGTTCACCATAATTAAACTCACTAAGAATAGTTAAACCATCAGGCTCCAAGAAAACGAGTTGTCCCTTGTCACCATCAAGAGCAAAATTGGTGTGCAGTTCGCTTTCTGGGTCTCTACGATCTTTTCTCGAGGCAAATACAACGACATATTGATATGGTTGAATGGTCACCGCAGGAAATTTCCACTTTGTGAGGTCTTCAGTATTGTCTGATAAATAATATCCCTCAAGATTAACTGCGGTTGCCTTTCCGTTATAGATCTCAATCCAATCTGAAGTTTCTTTATCTTCATCTTCTAGAATGGTGTCGTTTCTTGCGCAGAATTCACTAATGAATAACTCACCATTACGAATAGGGTCTGGAACGTCTGGTTCATCCGGATCGTCTGGGTTGTTAGGATCATCTGGATTATCCGGATCGTTCGGATTATTAGACGATTCTGTACTGATCGTGATATTGTCTATAAATAGATCCTGATTGGCACCACCGACTCTTGCAGAGATGATAAATGTGTGATTGTCATTGGGTTCAAAGTTAATGATTTCAACATTGTTAAAATTAGCATTAGTGACAAGGCCAGTCGTTTTAAATGTAGCACCTGATTGAGGGTTCCAGCTCATCTCCATTCTTCCAGTAACCCTTTGTCCATCGTTAAGAATAACGCCATTCGCGAAGGCGTGCTGATCTTGATCCTCGCCATTATGAATACCTGAAATATTCACTCCTTGTTCTGAATCTCCGTTTCTCCAAGTGTCCACTTCAAAAGAAATATTTTCAGTAACACCTGGCCTACCTGCCATGCCTTCTTCAGCTTGACCTCGTTCACCAAGCTCAGCATTTCCATAATTAAAAGAAAAACCGTCAGCAGGGTCATTACTTCCAGGTCCATCATTCAGTTCGTAATCAAAGGTGACGGTAAAGCCCTCAGAAGAACCTTCTATGCTTGGTATTGAAAAACTTGAAAATCCTAGACCTTCACCATCCCTAGTAAGTTGAAGTCGTTCGTCAATGACTCGAGCTGCTTCACCAGTAATCACTGATCCGTCACCGAGTTCTATTGTCCCGTTATCGAACCCATTAAAATCTTGAGTGTAGGTGGCTCCTTGAAGTGGTATCAGAGAGTGGATTAGTAAGAGTGCAGCGGTTGCAATGAAGATGTTGTTTTTGACGGTGATTGAGAGTTTCACAGTATTTAAATGGGGAGTTGTATTTACATTATAAATATAACTCAAATTTCTTAGTTGAACAA
>JACETS010000186.1 GCA_013911195.1 Verrucomicrobiales bacterium
GAAACTTTTGGATTTACTTCAAAAGATTTAAATGAACAAGTTGCGAGTCAATTTTTCTTAGATGGTAAGCCAATGCCGCTTGAGAAAATGATTCAAAAGTTACGTCATATTTATTGTGGTGGTGTTGGTTTTGAATATATGGGGATACACGATTCATCAATCCGTCATTGGTTACGAGATCGTATTGAGAGGAGGCCTGATTACAATCAAGTCAATTTATCAAAAAAAATTCAAATTTTAAATTGGCTAACTGAAGCAGAAGAATTTGAGAATTATTTACACAAAAAATTTGTAGCTCAGAAAAGATTTGGATTAGAAGGTGGTGAGTCGACAATTGTTGCCCTTAACACTCTACTGTATCAATCTAGTGAGGAAGGTGTTGAGGAAATCGTTATGGGAATGGCTCATAGAGGTAGACTTAATGTATTGGCGAATTTTTTAAAAAAACCGCTCTCCGTTTTGTTTAACGAGTTTTCTGAAAATTACGTTCCAAATTTAGTATGTGGAGACGGTGATGTTAAATATCATTTGGGTTATGAAACTGAAAGAAATATTGATAATTCGCAGCTAAAGATTTTCTTGGCCCCCAATCCAAGTCATTTAGAAGCGGTCAATTCTGTAGTCGAGGGAATGGCTCGTGCGCGTCAAAGAATAATTGGAGATGCTCAAACTAGAAATCGTGTTTTGCCGATTTTGATTCATGGAGATGCCGCATTTGCAGGACAAGGAGCAGTTGCAGAGGTTCTTAATTTCTCTCAACTTCCAGGGTATAGAACTGGTGGTACAATCCATATAATCATTAATAATCAGATTGGTTTTACAACTATGCCATCTGATGCTCGATCTTCTGCATATTGCACTGATGTTGCTAAAATGATCGACGCCCCAATCTTTCATGTTAATGGAGATAGCCCTCTTGAAGTTGCTTATGTAACTGAATTAGCAATGGAATATAGGAAAAAATTTGGTCGGGATGTTGTTATTGATATTGTTTGTTATAGAAAGCATGGACACAACGAATCAGATGAGCCCGCTTTTACTCAGCCAAAGATTTATAGAGCTATAAGAAATAAAAAATCGACTTTGAATATCTACAGAGATTATTTATTAGATCGTAATGAAGTAAAAGAGTCAGATGTTGATGAAATTACAAAAAATTATGTATCTCGATTAGATTTAGAATATGATTCACTCTCTGAAAAGAGTGATGATTCTGAAATATCCTTTCGAGGAGCTTCTGCAGAATTCCAAGAAGATGCATACTCCTACGATATTATTCCAACTGGTGTTTCTTCTCAAAAGTTACGTTCCTTAGGCGAGAAACTTGTAGAAATTCCTGAAGATTTTGAAGTAAATCCAAAAATAAAAAGGATGTTTCTTGCAAAAAGAGAAAATGCCTCAATTGAGGGTGGGCCTTTTGATTGGGCTCATGCTGAGGCGTTAGCTTTCGCATCATTATTAGATTCAGGATTTCCCGTGCGACTTTCTGGTCAAGATGTTCGGAGAGGTACTTTTAGTCAGCGGCATTGTGTTTTGTATGACTCGAAGACAAGAAATCGTTATGTACCGCTTTCAAATTTAAAAGCTGATCAGGCTAGTTTTTGTGCCTACAACAGTTTGCTATCAGAAGCTGGGGTTTTGGGTTTCGATTATGGTTATAACTTAATGGTGCCCGAAATGTTAATCTGTTGGGAAGCTCAATTTGGTGATTTTGTGAATGGAGCACAGGTTATCATTGATCAATTTATAAGTTCTGCTGAATCTAAATGGGGCAAGCCTTCTAACCTTGTAATGCTTTTACCTCATGGATACGAAGGTCAAGGACCTGAGCACTCTAGCGCTAGGCTTGAACGTTTCTTGCAACTCTGTGCTGGAGGAAATTTACAGGTATGCAATCTCACCAAACCTGCGCAATATTTTCATGTTCTTAGGCGTCAAATTCTTAGAAAATTAAGAAAGCCTCTGATCTTGATGTCCCCTAAGAGTTTACTTAGGCATCCAGAGTGTGTTTCGGTGGAAGATGATTTTACTGAAGAATCTCATTTTCGAGAAATTCTAGATGATAATCAATTGGTTGACCGTCCGGACAGAGTTACAAGGCTTATTTTCTGTTCTGGAAAAGTTTATTATGATCTTTTGAAATTCAGGAATTCAAATGAGATAAGAAATACTGCTATTATTCGTATTGAACAGCTTTACCCTTTTCATTGGAAGATGTTAGATGAGATTGTTGGACGTTATCCCAGAGCAAATAAAAAGTGGGTATGGTGCCAAGAAGAACCCTTAAATATGGGAGCTTGGAGTTATATAAGTCCTAGACTTGATGAAGCTGGCAGGGGACATGTTAGATATGCTGGACGCGAAAGAAGTGCTAGTCCCGCAACGGGATCGAAAGCTATTCATTCCGCTGAACAAGCCCGTTTAGTTCAGCAAGCCTTTAGCGTTTAGTTTTACTTAGAACGAATGTTTAAAACGGATGATTATTGAAATCTTAAGACTTGGTTTTTAATTAAAAGTGTTCTAATTATCATTCGGGTTTTACAAATAAAAATTTTAGTTAGATTTAATTAATAAATGAGTGTTGATATAACGATCCCTTCGGTTGGAGAGTCTGTATCTAGTGGTTTCATCACTCAGTGGCATAAAGCTGATGGGGAAATGGTTAATTCTGGTGATTTGCTTCTTACCTTAGATACGGACAAAATTTCGACTGAGATTGCAGCTGAAAGTGCAGGGGTTCTTGAAATTCTTGTGCCAGAGGGACAAGATGTGGAAATAGGAGCTGTGGTTGGAAAAATTTCCTCAGCAAGTGAGCATACGAAATCTCCAGAAATTTCTGATGAAAAGGAAAATGTTTCTGCCAGAACTTTGATTGAGGAGGATAAACCAAATGATCTAGATGAAGTTCATAGTGATGAACCCGAAGTTCTCAAATACGATATTGATCAAAATGTTTCTGCCAAAACTATAATTAAGGAAGACAAATCAAATAATCTTGAACAAAAAGAAATTGAGAATAAAGAAAAGAAAAGGGATCTTAGACTTGATCGAAAAGCTCCAGTTTCTCCTGCTGTTAAAACTTTGGCTAAAGATAAAGGCGTTGACCTTGCTTTGGTTAAAGGGACTGGCAAGAAAGGAGCTATACTTAAAAAGGATGTACTTGCTTATTTAGATGGAGGTTCTTTAGAATCATCAACACAGAATGTTTCTTTCCAAAAATCAGACAATACTGAGAGTGTCAATATTCCTAATTTAAATCTAAAGCCAATTCAGCATCAGAAGCCATCTCCACCTCAAGAAGAAGAAGGTGGAAGGATTACTCGTAAACCTTTATCGCCTATAAGGCGAAAAATTGCTAACCATCTTGTCTCAGCTCAGAGAGATTCTGCTTTACTTACTACATTCAATGAATGTGATATGTCTAGCGTCATGAGATTGAGGAAAGAGCTACAAGAGGACTTTGTGGCAAAGTTTGGAGTTAAGTTAGGATTCATGTCGATTTTTATTAAGGCAGTTGTTGATGGGCTTAAAGAGGTTGATCAAATCAATGCGAGGATTGATGGAAATGATTTAATCGTTAATCACTTTTACGATATTGGTGTTGCTGTTGGTAGTGAGAGAGGTCTAGTCGTTCCTGTTATAAGAGATTGTGATAAAAAAAGTTTTGCAGAAATAGAGAAAGACATTGCTAATTATGCTGCGCTAGCCAACGAAGGTAAATTGGGTCTAGATGATCTTCAGGGTGGAGTTTTTACCATTTCGAATGGAGGTGTTTACGGATCAATGCTTTCCACGCCCATTATCAATCCTCCTCAGTCAGCAATTCTTGGAATGCATAATATTATTGAACGGCCTATTGCTATTGATGGCGAAGTAGTGATTAGACCAATGATGTATTTAGCATTGAGTTACGATCACAGAATAGTGGACGGGCGTGAGGCTGTAACTTTTTTAAATAGAGTTAAAGAGTGTATTGAAAACCCCGCGAGGTTGTTAGTGGGTGCATAAAATAGGCATTAATACCTAATAATAAGGGATTTTTTCCTCTCTTTTCTTAACACTCGGTTTACTGTATTAAATATTAGTAATTATATCTTAACGTACAATGCCATTTAGTGAACCTAGTCAGTTTGGCGATCTTCTATACGCTTTCCTTGGTATCCTTTTTGAAGGGGCGCCTTACATAGTATTAGGCACAATTATTTCTGGTTTTATTGACGCTTATCTTCCCTCTAATGCAATAGATCGATTTTTGCCGAAAAATAGAATTGCTGCCATTTTCATGTCTGGTCTTTTGGGTGCTGTCTTTCCAGTTTGTGAGTGTGCAATAGTTCCGGTAATTCGCAGGTTAGTTCAAAAAGGGCTGCCAGTTTCATGTGCGATTACTTACATGTTATCTGCTCCTATTGTAAATCCGATAGTCGCTATTAGTACTTTTTCTGCTTTTTCAGGAAATGATGCATTATTTATGACGATGTCACGTATAGGTATTGCTTACTTTGTGACTGTGTTTTTTGGTATCGTTATAGACCGTTTTTCTACACGGAGTATTCTAAAAGATAAGCTCTTGAACAAGATTTCCAAATCACCAAATCTTGCGTCTTCGACTAATGCCGGGAAAACAAATGTTTCTGATGCAAAACCAGACAAGCTACTTATTGCTCTACGAAGTTCATCAAGAGATTTTTTAGATGTAGGAATGTATTTTATCATCGGAGTAATGATCACAGCATTATATAGGACGCAAATTGATCAGGGCATTGTGGACCAGTTTGGTCAATCTGACTTGGTTGGAATACCTTCGATGATGATTTTGGCTTTTGTTTTATCTTTGTGTAGCACATCTGATGCTTTTATAGCTGCCCAAATGTTGAGTTTCTCCAGTGCTGCGAAACTTGCATTTTTAATATTTGGACCAATGATGGATGTAAAGCTTGTATTCATGTATGGGGCAGTATTTAAGCCAAAATTTGTGATTCTAATGGCTTTAAGTCTATTTATTGGCATTGCCATTATTTGCTCGGTATGGGGTAATCTCCCCGTTCCAGGA
>JACETS010000019.1 GCA_013911195.1 Verrucomicrobiales bacterium
TCATGCTACTCATGTCTGTTTTTGGAACGACAATGACGGCTTTTGCTCTTGTTGGATCCACTGGAAAAGCATTCGAAAGGGGAGTTGGAACATATGGATTGATGGCTTCGTCTTCTGGGTTGATTCATGCTGCTTGTTTTTTCCTAATAGGAATAAAATTATGGTCGTTTGGTAAGAAATACGGTTATGTGACACAGATTCAATTTTTTAGGGATCGTTTTGAATCAAGAGCTATTGGTTTTTTACTTTTCCCCATTCTTGTTTGTTTAGTTATCCCATATCTTTTAATTGGTGTTATAGGAGCCTCAAAAACTATTGAGGGTCTGTCCTCTGCAAAAATGACCCCCAAAGGTGAAAAGCCTGGTATGTTTCCTGAGTTGTTCGCTTCTTACAATGATGCTGTTCCTCCTGCTTTGACTGGGGCAATTATTTGTATTGTTGTTTTGTGTTATATTTTTGCTGGTGGATCTAGGGCTGCAGCTTGGGCAAATACATTTCAAACTATAGTGTTTATGGTAATGGGCATACTCGCCTTTTACCTTATAAGTGACAAATTAGGTGGCCTTTCTAAAGCAATAGGGCAAGCGAATGAAGCTCACTTAGTTAGAACACCATCCGTGGCAAGTGATGGTGGTCATGTAGGTGTCCCGCCTATGATGTTTCTATCTTATATGTTTATCCCACTCAGTGTGGGGATGTTTCCTCATTTATTTCAACATTGGTTAACTGCTAGAAGTGCTAAGAGTTTTAGGCTGACGGTTGTCGCTCATCCATTGTGTATAATGATCGTTTGGGTGCCGTGTGTACTGATTGGATTATGGGCAACTGGGCAACTTCCTGAATCGACACCTGGAGGGGCTGTGTTAGCTAAAATGGTCGGCATTCTAATTAAAGATCCTGTCGTTAGTGGACTTGTTACAGCTGGAATTCTTGCGGCAATAATGTCGTCTCTTGATTCTCAATTTCTCTGTCTTGGAACGATGTTTACTAACGACATTGTTATTGATAGCTATGGTAAAGAAAAATTTTCTGATAAACAGATCGTAAAAATAGCCAGAGTATTCGTAGTCAGTATCGTTGTATTAACCTATATACTTTCTATAGTACTATATAAGAAAAGCGTTTTCGATCTTGCTGTATGGAGCTTTTCAGGATTTGCAAGCTTGACGCCCTTGGTCTTTGCCGCACTCTACTGGAAGAGATGCTCCAAACTTGGAGCGATGGCATCAATTATTGCTGCTGTTGGGGTGTGGCTATACTTTTTCGCAAAATCTGGTTGGGGCGGTGAATACACCGTGGAGGCGGAATGGATTGTAAATTCAATCGGTGAAGGGGTAATGCCTGTTGCATTAAGCTTTGGGGCTGGACTTATTGCCATGATTATCGTTTCACTGGTAACTCCAAAACCTTCCAAGGAAACAATTGATAAATTTTTCCCTGATTTCGGATAATTTTTTATCACCTAGAGTTCATTAAATCCAAAGATCCCAAAGTTTACATTTATCGTTATTAAATATTATGACTCCCGAAGAAGCTAAGGAAAACCTTGATAAACAATTGCAAGATATACTCAATTGGCATTTTTCTGATGACACTGGTTCGCCATTTTGGTTAGATTGGAAAACAACATCCGGATGGGATCCTAGAGAGGAAATTAAGTCGTTTGATGATATCCACAAATTTGATCATTTCCAAGATGAGTGGCTAAGAGATGAAAAGAACGAAAGGTTCGTTCCAAAGGGTATGAATGGTCGCCCATTTAACATATTCGAAACTGGAGGTACAACTGGGCTACCCAAACAACGTGTAGGTTGGGATGACTACAAACATGATTATGAGATGTTTTCTGACACGCTTTCTGATGAGCACTTTCCACGAGGAGCTAATTGGATTATGGTCGGGCCAACTGGCCCGAGAAGGCTCAGATTAGCTGTTGAGCATTTAGCTCAATATAGGGGAGGGAGCTGTTATCACGTGGACCTTGATCCCAGGTGGGTTAAAAAATTGATTGTAAGAAAACAGATTGATGAAGTCGAACGTTATCAAAAGCATGTCATTGATCAGGCTGTTGAAATAATTAAACACAGGGACATCGGCTGTATGTTCACTACGCCGAAATTATTAGAATCCATTGGTGAAAGAATCTCCATACCCGGATCAGGAATAAAAGGTGTTTTCTGTGGTGGTACAACAATGACGCCTCAATCAGTCCGGTTCTGGGTTGAAGAAGTATTGGAAGGTAAAACTCATCTTGTTCCAACCTATGGTAATACTCTCATGGGTCTTGCCGTTAGTAGACCATTGGATGATACCTATAGTGTTACCTATTATGCACCACAGCCAAGGGCTGTGTTAAGGGTTGTTGACCCCAAGGATACGGCTAAGACAATGCCTTACGGTGAATTCGGTAGAGTTGAATTAACAACGCTGACAAAAGAATTTTTCATGCCTAGATTTTTGGAAAGAGACGAAGCAATAAGAAGAGAGCCAATTGATAATTATCCTTGGGACGGTGTAGGTGATGTTAGGCCCTTTGGTGCTATGGAAAAGAAAGTAGTCGAAGGAGTATATTAATATGTTACCAACTGTTCCATTACTAAGAGCTGGAGGCGTATACAACAGTCTTGATGTTCAAAACATTACTCCTGCACAAGGAGGGGATGTTGTTGCACAAATAACAATGTCTAATTCTGGTCTCATCAAGCGAGATCTATTGGACTTAACGGATTCTAGAAAATCTTTATTAAACTTCACCACCCAAGAATTGTTAGACATCACTCTAGAGGCTGGAGATATATTTCTGAATGATGATTTGCCAGTGGGAGATGGCTCTTCACTTCAAAGTCCTGATGATTACCTTCATTCCTTAGCTGCAACAAGTGGTCTTCCTCATTCGCTCATCAGGATGAATATGAAACGACTTCACGGTGTTTTTAGTGAAGTTCCTACGATATTTAAAGGTTTATCAAGAGGCTTGTCGCCTGAGGTTTTAGACAAAGGATTTACTGACCAGCATGGAGTAAGGGTGGCTTTTGTGCCCACAACCAATGCGCTAGGGGTTATTCTACCATCAAATAGCCCAGCTGTTAATGCTTTGTGGATACCTTCGATAGCGATGAAAACTCCAGTCATATTGAAGCCAGGAAGAGAAGAGCCGTGGACTCCGTGGAGAATTATACAAGCCTTTATCAAAGCTGGTGCACCTGCAGAAGCCTTTAGTTTTTACCCTGCTCATCATGATGGCTCATCAGCAATAATCAGGAACTGTAATCGTGTTATGCTTTTTGGTGGTGACGATACTGTCCGACAATATGAAAATGATCCCACTATTGAAGTGCATGGTGCAGGTAGATCAAAAATTATATTCGGGAATGATGAAATTGAAAACTGGAGAGATCATATTGATTTGATGGTTCGGTCCATATCAGCCAATTCAGGTCGTTCATGTATCAATGCGAGCTGCATTGTCGTTCCTAAATATGCTGATGAGATAGCCGAGGAGATTGCGAAAAATCTATTGAGTATGGATGCAAAGGCACAAGATGATCCCGAAGCTACCCTTTCCGGTTTTGCTAATCCTAAGATGGCTGAATGGATAAATGGATCTATAGAAGATGGCATTGAAGAGGGAGGAGCAACTGATGTAAGCATGAATTTAAGAAATGGTTCACCTCGTTATGTTCAACGGGACGGCATGCACTACATGATTCCTACTATTACAAGATGTGATTCAATTAACCATTCAATAGGTAACACTGAATTTTTATTTCCTTATGCCAGTGTTATAGAAATGCCTCAGGAGCAAATGCTAGATTCAATCGGAAAATCATTAGCAGTTGCCGCTATAAGCAAAGATCAGGATTGGCTAGATAAATTGATTGCTGCAGATCACATTGAAAGACTCAACGTTGGCGCAATGCCTACGAATCACATTGAATGGGATCAACCGCACGAAGGTAATTTATTTGAATTTCTTTATAGAAGAAGATCTATTCAGGTTGCGTAATGAATGAAGCAACTCCGGAAAAAATTTGTGGAAATCTAGGTTTTCACAGAGACTACATTGATTTTACACACTTGAGTAACACGATCATTCATTTCGGGATTAATGAATCGCATAAAATTGGGGAACACATTAAAGGTTTTAATGCATCAAAAGTTCTCATTGTCACAGATAACGGAATTATTGATGCTGGTCATTTAGATCCAGTTGTGAATTCATTGAAGAATTCTGAAATTAATTATGAGATCTATACAAATGTAAGAGAAAACCCCTCGACTGATGACGTTGACGAATGTGTTGATTTTGCCAAAAACAAATCTATTGATTTGATAATTGGTCTTGGAGGTGGATCAAGTTTGGATACAGCTAAAGGCGTAAACTTTATTCTCACAAATGGAGGAACGATGCATGATTACCGAGGCGTTGGCAAAGCAACTCGTGAAATGCTTCCGTTTATTGCCATTCCAACCACTGCTGGTACAGGAAGTGAGTGCCAAAGTTTTGCAATTATATCAGATTCAACGACACATGAAAAAATGGCGTGTGGTGATTTGAAAGCTGCGGCAAGAATTGCAATATTAGATCCTTCATTAACAACTTCACAACCCAGCCACATTAGTGCGCATACAGGAATAGATGCAATCTCACATTCTCTGGAGACACTAGTTACAAAAAAACGTACCGAAGATAGTATACAATATTCTAAATTAGCTTTTGCCTTACTTAACAGATCATTTGAAAAAATAATTAATGATCCAACTGATTTATATGCACGTTCAGATATGTTGCTAGGAGCTGCTTACGCTGGAACTGCAATTGAATGCAGTATGCTTGGATCTGCTCATGCTTCTGCTAATCCTCTGACAGCTAACTTCTCTGTCCCACATGGTGCAGCGGTAGGATTGATGTTGCCGCATGTCATCAAATTCAATTCATCCATTCAAGAAATTTCTGAATTATACAATTCCTTGTCTGATGAATGCTTATCAGATAGAATTACAAACTTACTCAAAATTTCGAATATTCCATCAAATTTAAGGGATTACGGAATCAAAAATGAAAACTTCAACGGGTTAGCAAATGAGGCAACCCATCAATGGACCGGTAATTTTAATCCCAAGCTGACCGATCTCGATGATTTCATCAGACTTTATGAAAGCGCCTTATGATAAATTTAAAGTTATTTCTAACTTGTAACTTTTAAGCTTCTCTATTAATTTTCATCCCCGTTCAGCTTGTGGAAACAATTTGATATGGCTCGGTAGCTCAGTTGGTAGAGCAGAGGACTGAAAATCCTTGTGTCGACAGTTCGATTCTGTCCCGAGCCACTTCTATTTATAAGGTCCATTCATGGTGCAAAGTTCTAAATTTATTATAGCTGTTATTTTGGGCTTGCTAATGGTCTACATTGGAATTCACCATTTCAGAAACCCACAGATCTATGATGATATTGTCCCTTCTTATTTAGGTTTACCAAGATTTTGGACATTTTTAAGTGGAGTTGTTGAAATAATCTCTGGGATTGGTTTGATGCTGAAATTTTCAAGACAATTAACTGCACGGTTCTTGATTGCTTTTTATGGAGTTGTTTACTTAGCCAATTTAAATATGTGGATGAATGATATACCTTTCAGTGGGAGTCACCTCTCACAAATAGGTCATTCGATTCGTTTATTGATACAAATTATTCTGATTATCATTTGTGTTTGGATATCTGATTTTAAATGTTGCTCGTTATATAAGAAGAAATAAATTAATCTTATAGATTCGTTGTCATGCACTGCAGAACAAATAATAAAATATATAAACTCTTTTTTTTGTTATTTGTAATAATCAATCAGAATGCCATCTCAACTGATGAAGTTTTTTTCAATGATAAAGTACTTCCGATACTTGAAAACAATTGCTTCAAATGTCATGGGGCTGATAAAAAGAAGTCAGGATTAAGAATCGATTTACGTCAACACCTCATTAAAGGAGGTGATTCTGGAATATCAACCATAATTCCTGGAGACTGGAATAAAAGCTATCTAATGGAGGTCGTTACTCACAAGGACGAAGATATTGCAATGCCTCCTAAAAGTGAAAAATTATCTGATAAGAATATCGAAACATTAAAGCAATGGGTCAATACGGGTGCTTTTTGGCCAGGACAAATGGATCAACTTGATGATAAAGAAATTAAGTTGTGGTCTTTTAAAGCAATCGAAAGAAAAGAAGTGCCCACAGGAAATATTAGTGATCCAAACTCAAACCCAATTGATTTCTTTTTAATGGTAAAACAAAAAGAAAATAAGTTAAAAATTAATGGCCCAGCCGATCAGAAAACTCTTATAAAAAGAGCCTCCATTATTTTAACAGGGCTTATGCCGTCAGCTGAAGAAGTCAGTGATTTTATTAAAGAATCATCCAAAAACCCAAATCTCGCCTATTCAAATTTATTAAATCGATTATTGGAGTCACCTCATTTCGGTGAGCGCTGGGCTCAACACTGGTTAGATTCAATTAGATGGGCTGAATCTAATGGTTCTGAGTCTAATCTTTACCGTAAAAACTCGTGGATCTATAGGGACTATGTGATTGATTCGCTAAATAATGATGTTCCATATAATATTTTCATTCGGGATCAAATTGCCGGAGACCAGTATGGAGCTGGCGAGGCAACTGGGTTTTTAGTTTCTGGGCCACATGTTCCAGCTGCAACAATTGGACAGGAACCCACTGCCATTCGTCAAGCAAGAGCAGATAGGGTTGATGAAATTATGCAAACAGTTGGTGCATCAATTATGGGTGTTACCGTAAGCTGTGCAAGGTGTCATAATCACAAATTCGATCCAGTTTCAATAAAGGATTATTATGCAATGAGTGCTGTTTTTCAGGGAGTTGAATTTGGAGGAAGAGTACCTGAATTTAAATCTGATCAACCAAAAAAAATCAAATTAGAGGAAATCAATAATGATATAACTGAGCAAAGAATAAAATTAATGAATGGTGTTGGTTATTGGGAAGAGAATTGGGGTGGATATACCGAAATGCATTTTGAGGAAACTATTACAAATTCTATCAGAATAGACTTTGATTGGTCGTCCATATCCATTGATGAGCTCGAAGTATTTGGGCCAGATAATAAAACGAACTTAGCGTTATCAAAAAATGGAGTAACTCTAAAGAGCGATGATAGAATGACTCAACCAAGAGGTGAACTTTTCAAAGTAAATGATGGTGAATATGGCACACAAACTTGGCGATCCAAATCACACAATAAATCAAAACCGTGGTTAGAGATCGATTTTAATAAGAACGTTAATGTTAATAGGATTCGATTCAGCAAAAACAGAGAATATTATTTTGAAACTGATTTCATTACACAGGTTACTAATGATAAATTTCCCACCTTCAAGGTATCTACTTTATTGAAGGATGGCTCATGGAAACAAATTGCCTCTTCGAACAAATATCGCGTTGTAATTAATAACAAGCCTAATCTTCTCAAAGCTTCTGAATCATTAAGAGGATTAATTAAGCTATTAACTGAAAATGGTCATAATCATAGTTTTATTGGAAGATTTATTGATCCATCTCCAACTTATGTTCTTCTAAGAGGTAGTCCGGAAAATCCAAGGAATTTAGTAGAACCATCAGGTTTTGAAATCATAAACGGGGATTTAAAGATCAACAGTGAATCGCCTGAATATGAAAGGCGAAAAGCTTTCGCAAAATGGTTAACTTCCTCTGATCACCCTCTTACTTCGAGAGTTATGGTGAACAGGATCTGGTATCATGTTTTTGGAACGGGAATTGTTCCTACTACAAGTGACTTTGGCAATGCTGGAGCCAAGCCATCTCACCCCGAGTTGCTTGATTGGCTAGCGGCTGAGTTTATTTCTCCAGAAGATACCAATATCAAGGCGTGGTCTATTAAGGAAATGATTAGGTTAATGATGACGACTGAAGCCTTTAAGAGGTCTAGCACTCCAAATAAAATGAATTCTGAAATTGATGCAAATTCATCTTTTCTTTGGCGATATGTACCTAAAAGGGTAACTGCAGAGGTTATCAGAGATGGAATTTTGCTTTCATCTGGAAAACTAGACAGGAGAGTAGGTGGCCAAAGTTACCGCATCCATAATGTAAAAAAAACTTATGCGCAGTGGGAAGTTTTAGATAACTATAGTAAAGACACTTGGAGGAGAATGATCTATCAGGAGCGAATGAGAAGAGTTGATGATAATATGTTTTCAGTTTTTGATTTTCCAGACTGTGGACAGATCCGCGCACAGAGGTCAATCTCAACCACTCCTCTTCAGGCTCTAAATTTGATGAATAGTGAATTTGTTGTTCATCAATCTGAATTAATAGCGCAGCGAGCAATCAAAGAGGCTGGGGCAAGTGATGATGAAATCATTAAGAGAATATTTCAATTAATACTTGGCCGTAATCCTGAGGCTGATGAGCTCTCTTATTGTGTTAATTTAAATCCAAAGATTGTTGCTAGATCTCTGATTAATTCTAACGAATTTGCATTTCTTCCATGAGCCCTGAATCATTATCACATATTGGTAGAAATTTACTTAACCGCAAAACCTTTCTCAATAAAACGACAGGGTCATTAGGTTTTTTGGGTCTATCACATCTTCTCAATCAGAATGCTTATTCTGAGGTAATAAATGCCAAGAATTTTTCAGGGAAAGATCCTATCAGACCTTTTATTGATGCTAAGGATCCATACAATAAAAGAAAATCACACTTTGAGTCCGATGCTAAGCAAGTACTAATAATTTATTGTCCGGGTGCTGTGAGTCATGTTGATACATTTGATTACAAACCTCACCTTGACAAGTATCATGGCCAAAAACCTCCAGGCATACCTTCTATTACTTTCGAAGGTCCTACTGGAAATATTGCAAAGTCATTTTGGGAGTTTGAGCCCCGTGGGGAGTCTGGAAAAATGACATCAAATTTATTACCAAATTTAGGTGCTCTAGCTGATGACTTCTGTTTTGTTCACTCTCTCAAAACTCAAACTAGTGCACATCCTCAGGGAGAGAATTTTTTTAATACAGGATTTACAATGGAGGGCTATCCATCATTTGGATCTTGGGTCACATACGCATTAGGTTCTGAATGTAGTGATCTACCCGCTTTTGTTGCCATAAATGATCCTAGAGGTTTAGCTCGTTCGGGTAAAAATAACTTTGGCAATGGATTTTTACCTGCTGCTTTTCAAGGCACTGATTTTAGTGCGCAAAGACCACCGAATAATTTATCTCGTCCATCTTCAATAAGTTCGCTTAACGATCAAAAAACTATTGATTTATTAAGAAGAATAAATTCAAAACATCTAGAAAAGTATCCAGATGATACAAACTTAGCTTCTAGGATTGCTAGCTATGAACTAGCAGGAAAGATGCAACTTTCAGTGCCACAAGTCATGGATATTTCTAAGGAATCAAATTCTATTCTAAAAGAATATGGCACGGATTCAGGTAGCGATTTAAAAAAGAAATATGCGAAAAATTGCATACTTGCACGTCGCCTCATTGAAAATGGTGTCAGAGTTGTTCAACTCTTTAACGGCAGTGATCCTAGTGGAGGTAACGGGATAACCAACTGGGATTCCCATAGTAATATTTTAAATACACATGCGATGCAGGCTGAAATCATGGATCAACCTACGGCCACATTGATAAGGGATATGAAAAGGAGAGGCCTACTTGATCACACTCTTATTGTATGGGCTACTGAGTTTGGTCGAATGCCTTTTTTACAGGGCAATGGAACAGGTAGGGATCATAATCCAAATGCTTTTACATGCTTCTTGGCTGGCGCAGGAGTCAAAAAGGGCTTCAGTTATGGTAAAAGCGACGAATGGGGATATAAAACAGCTGAAAATGCTGTCGAAATCTATGATTTTAATGCAACCATTATGCATTTAATGGGATTAGATCATGAGCGGTTAAGCTTTTACCATAATGGATTGGAGAGAAGACTAACAAATGTGCACGGACACGTCATTAAAGATATACTAGCGTAATTATTTCGCTTCCCTTTTAATTTAATAACCATTTTAATTGTAAATCATTGAATATTAAGTACATGAAAAACCATTTCACATTATTTCCAAGAATAGTCAGCGGCATCAAATATTCGCTGTTTATCCACTTTATTCTCATTGCTCACTCCAATGCAGCAAATTATCAATCAACAGTAATAAAGCTTTCACCCACTTATTACTATGAGCTCAATGAAACCACTACTGAAGAGGGTGCCTTGGATACAATGGGTAATGCTCCTAGCAAAGGTGAATATAATGGAGATTATGGTGTTGGAGGACCAGAAGTTGGCGGAGAGGGGCCAATGTATGTTTTCAGCGCTGATGATCCAGATGGAATTGCAGTTCCGGGTCTAGGGGGTGAAGATAACTTAGCTCACTATAGTAATAATTCAGGTCATATTACTCTTGGAGATGGAAATTTATATGGATCAAGCTCAATCACTGTAGCCCTTTTCTTTAAAGCAGGTCCAGCTCAAGGAGGAGACAGGTTATTTACTAATAATTTACAAGACCCCACCAAAAGTTTTCAGGTAAATGTGGCTAATGATGGTTTGGTGCTTGCTGTTGATCCATCCAACACTGGTTTTGCTGCAGAAAGAACATTATTCATGGAAGATAATAGTGGGCCTGATAGAAGATTGATCCAGAGTGAATCAGGATGGTTTCATGTAATTGCATCAACATCTGGGAGTTCAGGGAGTGAGCGTGCTGCAAATTTTAAACTATGGATTAATGGAGTTGATAGAACTGATAATTTACAACCCAATGTTACTGGCTGGGGTATAAATACAGGTTTGGCTAAGATTGGTGGAAGAAAAGCCAACGCTGCTGATAGTACAACTCACTCAGGGGCTCAAGATGAAGTTGCGATTTGGTTGGATAGAGTTTTAACAGACAAAGAAGCAGAATCATTATGGGAAGCGGCAATAACAGAAAAGAAAATTCCACTTGTCATAGAGGACATCGAAATAGAAAAAGCTGACGATTCGCAATCAGTAACCATTTCATGGAATTCTCGAAGAGGAAGGGTGTATGGTCTTTATACTACTACAAACCTTATTGATGGAGAATGGGAAGAACTAGATGACAGTATCGAAGGAGAAGGCGAAACTACCTCTTTCACAGATCCAGGATTGCCCTTAGATGATAAAATTAGATTCTATAGAGTCGTTGAATTGGAATAAACCAATCCATGCAATTATTATATCATTGCTATTAGTCAATTGTAAAAATTACTATTACAAATCTGATAATAGGACTGACAAAGTTGTTATAGATCAAAATACATTTCGTTTTAAATCACCCAACGAAACTCAAGAGGAATACTATTATTTTATAATCAACTCTCCACAACTAGTAGATTGGAAGCGAGACTCTCCTGATGAGCTGCTCCATTGCTCATTGTATTTCCCCCCAAGAAAGGCTGAACACTTTTTCAAGGAGCTTTTCACTGACTGGATCAATACAGACTACAACGCTGCCACAAACTTCATGGAAAATTGGGCCAAAAATGAATCCTTGGAAGATATTGCAATTGAGATAATTGTTAAGCATCTAAAGGATAGTGAATTATCAACCGCTGTCGCATGGGCGCATGAGATTAATGATTCAGCTAAAAGGCATTCACTTCTTGAGGAATTGGCAACTCACTAATTTATTTAGTTTAGAAACCGCAAGAAGTTCTAGTGCTCTGCTCCATAATATTAACACATCATTCAATAGCTGTTTTTAAGGGTCTAGTACGTGGACCATTGAGAATTGATCCGATAAATGAATACCTAATTAGAAAGTGATAAATTATTAACAAAGTCAAAGCTGTTAATATGCAAATGAAAGGGAACTTAAAATAAATAGGTTTATCCCAATCAGAAAACAATATTTGATAGGCTTGAACTAATGGCTGGTGACCAAGATATAACCAATAAGAAGAGTCTGATATGTATCTAACGAATCCTGAGGGTTTTGAAAAAAGAAATTTGAAAAATCCTACAAACCCAAAAATCATGACCCAGCAGTAAATACTTGTAATTAAGGGCTTCGTATTTTTGAAATCCTTAAGCCATTCATGTGTTGATTGTGTAATGGAGTTCAAAAATGAAAATGGTCCTTCTAAATCTTTCCTTAAGTTTAGCCAATCAGGACAAGGCTTGTTAAATTCTTTTAGAGAGATAATTAAAAATATAAATCCAACGAAAAATAAGAATGGCCAAATGAATTTAGATATTAAGCCAAAGTTCTTAAATCCATACATGAAAGCTCCGCATGTAAAAAAAAGAAAGTAGTGGAGTAGTATCCACCATGCTGGCTTACCATTAAAGCCATTGAGAACGAACAGATCAGTGAGTTTTTCAGGGTTAAAAAACACAGCAGTGTCGGGGCCAAATTGGTTAGGAGCCATTTTCATCTGCGTCATGTAAGTAAGAACCATTATTGTTATTACAAATGAATAGATGATAAAATTTTTCAGCGTATTAATTTTAGGATTATTGATTGTAAGGTCTGACCATTTATTAAAAGGAAAAATTAAATCGACAAATTTAAAGATCAGGCAAAACCCTAAAGCTATTACGAAAAGGAAATAGAGAAACCAAAAATGATGGAGAACGATTTGGTTGCTACCAAAAAAATTAATGAAATAATTTCTATTAATGAATTCATAAACACTTCCTGTGAATTTTGATATAAAGTTTAACTCCTGTCCCTTTAACGCCGCTTTAGTTTCCGCTCTTCTACCCATTATTTCACCCACATCTTCATCAATTTTTAAAATTCCTAAGATGAATTTCATTGTTCCTTCATCAAGTTCGGCTGACTGAAATGCGTTAGATCCATCAGAATTCCTTTTCTCAACTGAGGCATTATTATCAATGAGTAATTTGACGCTATCTGGGCGGGCCATAAATGATGCCCAGTGCAGTGGAGTTGAGTTCTTTCCGTCTCCAGCATCGATATCTGCGCCATTCTTTAATAATAAATTGATCGATTCTGTGTTGCCGTATGCTGCTGCCCAATGCAGTGGAGTTGCCTGTAGATAATCCTTTTTATTAACGTCAAATCCTTCACTGATTTTCTTTTCTAGCAATTCAATATCGTTTCTCTTTGCTGCTGCCCATATTGAACTTCCTCTTATACTTGCCTTTGATGATATTTCTGACTTCTCTTTACCAAAATTTTCCTTAAATTCATTGAGTTTCGTCATGTTATTCATCAATGGAACAAGCAATATTACTGAGAGGAGCAGAGGAATCAGGATTCTCTTGGTTCTATGCATGGAGACAGCAAATGATCCTTTCTTCAGGAGCATCATTGCTGTAAAAAAACCACTTACGAGAAAAAATAATTGCATTCTAAAGCCGTGTATAAATTCGGCTACGACTCCATATTGAGGGTTTTGATTAATGTCCTGTGCAGGCCATATTGGCATCCCGTTGAAAGAAAAAACTCCATGTATGGCTATACCAAGGATCATAGCAAATGATCTAAGCGCATCTAGATCATGGTACCGTACTTTAAGTTTATTATTAGAGTTCATTCAGGTTATTTGTAATTTTAGAAATCATCCTATGAAAGATTTTAGTAAGAACATCTTTTATATCATATTTTATTCTGACAATATATGTGATTAGTTCCATACTTAATAATTTTAGTCAAAATTTAAATAAACTGATATGAAAACTATCGCAGTATCTAATCCGGGCATTGTTGAAATAATAGAAACACCAATTCCTAAGCCAAAATCATACCAAGCACTAGTTAAAACTAAAGTTGCCTGCATTTGTAACAATACCGATAGCGAGTTAGTGTCAGGTCATTTTCCAGGAATGGAAAATTCATTTCCCTTTGCATTAGGTCATGAAAGTATTGGTGAGGTTGTTGAGATTGGCAAAGAAGTAAGAAATTTTAGTGTAGGCCAAAAGGCTGTTAGTGGCCTTGTCTTTGACGATGAGTTGCAGACTGATGGTTTAAGTTCTGGATGGGGTGGGTTTTGTGAATATGTATTGGTGAATGATCATGAGAGAATGGTAGAGAACTCTGTTGATGATGAGAAAAATGGTTGGGTAGAGGTTTTTGAGATACAGACACCTGTACTGAATTCAATAGAATATGAGGACGGAGTCTTGTTGTGTACATGGAGGGAGGTCTTGGGTGCCTTCCGCGATTTTCATCTAAAGAAAGGCGATAACGTTCTCATCTATGGTGGTGGGCCCGTTGGATTAAGTTTTGTCAAACTGGGAAGGCTTTTTGGTCTAGGCTGGATAGGCCTTGTCGACAGACACGATGAAAAGAAAGAATTGGCTATTCAATTTGGAGCTAATGAAACCTTTGATCGTGATGATGATGGGCTTATCGCTTTAGCCGATAAACCTGGATCACATAAACTTGACGCAGTTATTGATGCTGTTGGGAAGCCTGAAATAATTAAGCAGGCATTACCTATAATTAAAAGAGGTGGCTCTGTATGTGTGTATGGTTTCTATGCAGGTTTAAAAGAATTTGTTGTTCATAATTCTTTGGCAGATTTTAATTACAATATATTTGTCCATCAATGGCCAACGCGACTATATGAAAAAGAATCTCAGCCTATTCTTTGCAAATGGATTGAAGAAGGAAAACTAAGTGGAGCAGAATTCACCTCTCATCGATTCAAAATTGATGATGTCTCCAGTTCACTTAAAGCAGTTCAAGAAAGAAAAGTAATTAAAGCTATTTTGGAATATAATTAGGGAATTGATGATATTTTTTAAACATGATGTCTTTACGTTCAGACATCTTCTGATTAAGATAATCATTCATGATAGAGATCCGCTACATGAGACTTTTTCTCGTGATTCTTTTATGGCTAAATCCTTGCGTTAAAGTCATAGCTGATTCTATTCATGACTTTCATGACGTTCGAGGTCGTGAATCTAAATCTTCTAATCTCTCACTTGATCAGGTTGTCGTTAGAGGTGCCGCAATTGAGCACAAAGACGCTAATCATGATGGTTTTTATTCAATTACTTTTGATCCTGTTCAAGGTGCAACTGGAATTGAATTTGAATGGAATAATGAGGGTCATTATAAGCACTGGACCGTTCGTGAAATTGAGGCATACACAGATTTTGGATCTAGGATAAAAATTGTATCAGGAAAAGTTATACCTGGCGTTGAACGCACCTCTGATAAACCATTCACAAATGCATTCGATGGTGACGTTCAGACATCTACGTTTACCACTTCATCAGGAACCACCGCCTTTCCTCAAAGAACATTTCTTCAACTTGTGCCTGGGAATCACTCCCTTGACAGAATTCGCATTAATGATGTTGCTGGTAATGGTGAAAATGGTCGCATGAAGCAGATCGCTGTCAGGGTAACAACTGACACTGATGATGATTTAAAAGACCGTAAGTATATTGATGTATCCAATCTTTCAGTTCAAATTTTCGGTGAGAATATCATAGAGGGGGAATTGTTACCAATGAAGGGGCAATCTAGGACTCAAGGCATGAAGAATTTTGGTAGCCAGTGGAGTGACGATGCTCATATGCTTTGGGATGGAGCTGTAAATGACTCAATGGAAACGTCAATAGTAATTGATAAAGAAAGTAAATATAATTTACAATTTCAACTTACTAAGGCTCCTGATTATGGCCAATTTGATATCTATTTAGATGAGAAACTTATTGCATCCAAGATTGATCTTTATGCAAAAGATGTTGTTCTATCAGATCTTATTAATGTAAGTGAATTGCAGTTAAACAAGGGGCAACACAATATACGATTCAAGCTATTAGGGAGCAATGAAAAAGCCAGTCCTTACCGTAAGAGTCGTTATTTGCTTGGACTGGATTACATAAAGATTATTAACATGCTTCAGAATGATGAAGCCTCTGACGTCGATCTTGCTGATATTCCCTCTATAGGAAAAGATGAAACAACATCTATTAATAATGAAATTTCGTCGATAAATGAGGTCGAAAACATTTCACTTAAAGATATCCAACCTATACTAGCATCGCGATGTTATGCCTGCCATGGGGATAATGGTAAAGTTAAAGGTAAGATTAATTTAAGAGACATTAAGTCTAGGGAGGGGTTTCTTGAAAATATAGAGCTTACACAAAAAATTGTAGATGCCTTAAACTTTAAGGAGATGCCGCCTGAGGATGAAAAACAATTGACGGCTAAGGAACATAAAATGATGTCTGCACTTTTCGGTTCCTATCTGGATACGTACATCAAAGAATCAGGCTCTTTGAAAGCTGTCGTAATGAGAAGAATGAATCGTTATGAGTATAACAACGCTGTAAAGGATCTTTTACAACTTAAGGGGGATGTTTATCCATTGCCAGAAAAAGTAATTAGAAGTAGCTCATACTTTAATCCATCATCAGGAAAGTTTCCAAATTCCATTCGACTGTCTAATCGAGCACTCGGTAAAAATCAAATCGAACAACACATACTTACAGGAGTTAGTCCTTTTGCAATTGATTTGCAGTCGGAGCATGGATTCAATAATAGGGGGGATGAGTTGAGCGTTTCGCCTATTATGGTGGAAACTTTTTTAAATTTAGGCCGATCGATAGTTAATGCCCCTGAATTTGATAACTATAGCAACTTAACTGAATCTAGTTTATTTAATCTTCCTAAGGCAACGCCTATAACAAGGAATTTCCTCGAGTCTCACTTATCAAGTTTTCTTGAGAAGGCATTTAGAAAACCTATAAGCCCGGATGTTTTGACTAGGTACGCTAGTTACTTGGAAAGTGAACTCAAGAATGGGAAACCATTCAAGGATTCAATGAAAAAGTTAATTACTGCTGTCATTTCCTCACCTAGGTTTTTTTATATTAGTGAAGAAAAGAATAGTAACATTAAGACCCAACGCCTTAGTTCCTATGAGATCGCGACGAGGCTTTCATTTTTTCTATGGAGTAGTATACCCGATGATGAGCTATTGAGTGCTGCGCGTGATGGCACCATTCTTAATCCAAAGATTTACCAATCCCAGGTTAATCGTTTATTGGAGAGCCCTAAAAGTAAATCTATTGCTGAGAACTTTGCTCGACAATGGTTGAGGCTTGATCAGTTAATAACAGCAGTGCCAGACTTTGACCGCTTTCAAATATACTATTCTAGGATTGGTTGTGAGCAATGGAAGTTTGGATTACAGACGATGATTGAGCCACTTCTTCTATTTGAAAGCATTATGGTAGAGGATCGATCTATAATGCTTCTTATTGATAGTAATTACTCATATCGCTCTGATGAAATGCAATCATGGTACAATGACGAAATTCCCTTCGGTAAGCGTCAGAACCGGAACCGATTCAATACCAATAGTCAGACCTTCACCAGAAGGGCATTACCCTCGAGACGCGAAGGGGGTGTTATTACTTCAGCTGCTACATTAACAATGACATCAGAGCCTCTGAGAACCAGTCCAATTAGACGAGGGGCTTGGGTAGCCACAGTCATTTTCAATAAACCACCGCCACCGCCACCTGATATTATTCCTGAAATTGAGCAGGATGATGCCGAAATTGAAAAAAAAGGCATTACACTTAGGCAAAGGTTAGTTGCCCATCAGGAAAATGAAAGTTGCGCATCATGTCATAAAAAAATAGATCCTCTTGGTTTTGCTCTTGAAAATTTCGATGCCATCGGAAGATGGCGTGATAATTATAAATCAGGACTAGACATAGATTCGAGTGGAGAAATATTCGGTGAGAGTAAATTTAAGGATATTATCGGACTCAAAGATACCATTCTTCGAAATCCTGAATGGTTCATGAGGTCTTTCATTGAACATTTGCTGTCTTATTCACTAGGACGTGAGCTCGATATAAGTGACAAGCCATATATTGATAATATTCTCGAAAAAGTAATGCATGATAGGGGTAAATTTTCTACAGTTGTCACAGAGATTACCAAGAGCTATCCTTTTATGAACAAAACCAATCAGTCTGAAAGATAATTATGATTTTAAAACGAACATCACTGTCTAGAAGAAAAGTATTAAGGGGTGCCGGAGCAACGTTAGCATTACCTTTGTTAGAGGCGATGCAGATCAACTCGTTTTCCAAGACAAACGATTATGTGAGGCCTCCAGTCCGGGCAGGATTCTTTTATATCCCTAATGGAGTCGTTCAAACTGCTTGGCATCCTAATCAGACAGGAGCAGGGTACCAGTTAAGTCCTACACTTGAGCCCATTAAACCGATTAAGAATGATGTTACACTTTTAACTAAGTTGGACAGGATTAAAGTAGCTGGTACTGACGGGCACGCACAGGCAGGAGCCTGCTGGTTAAGTAGTGCCTCACCTGATGAATTGTCTCCTGCCGGTTATCCTTTGAAAAAAACAATCGATCAAATTATGGCTGAACACACAGGAAAAGACACTGCCTTTCGTTCGCTTGAGCTTAGTTGTAATCCATATGAGGATAATCGTGAATCTGTATATTTTGATAATATTTCTTGGTATGGACATGGACATGTCGCAAGGTCACTTCGAGACCCAAAAGCGGTGTTCAATAGACTTTTTGGTGTTAAACAACACATTGAATCAGGAAGTGTTCTCGATTTGGTAATGGATGATGCAAAGTCACTGAACCACAGTCTTGGTAATACAGACAAAGGTAAACTCGATGAATATATGGACTCCGTGCGTACCGTTGAGCAGCAAATTGAGCGCGTGACAAAGAGACAGAAGGATATTAATAAATTAAAGATTTCAGCACCCGTCAAGCCTTGGCAGGCCATGACACGTGATGAGTTCATTCAGGTAATGGGTGACTTAATGATATTAGCTTTCAGAACTGATCTTACACGTGTGGCAACTATAATGAGTTCTCCTGAACGTTGGGGCTCACCTCTAAAGGTGCATGGTCTTTTCGATAAACCTGTTGATCATCACGGTATGACTCATGGACAGGGAAACCAGCATGTTAGATCAAAGCTTGAATCTTTAGATCATTTTCACATTCAGCAATTTACTTCTCTCGTTATGAAGATGAAGGATATAAAAGAAGGTGAGGGGACACTCCTTGATAATATGATGTTTACCCTCGGGTCCGGAATAAGTGATGGTTCGTTGCATATTTATACCGACTTGCCTACTCTTATTGCTGGAGGTGCCGGTGGAGCCATTAAGCCAGGTAGGCACATTAAGTCTCAAAAAGGTACACCTATAGCTAATTTGTGGTTATCAATGATTAACGCAATGGGAGTTGATATTGATCAGCTGGGGGATAGCACCGGCAAATTAAAGCTTTCCTAGGCAAATAGATCATGAACAACACGACCGTGGACATCAGTTAGTCGATAATCACGACCTGAGTAACGGTAAGTTAATTTTTCATGATCAAGACCCATTAGATGAAGAATCGTTGCATGCAAATCATGTACATGCATACGGTCCTGGACAGCAGTTAACCCGAATTCATCAGTAGCCCCATAACTAAAGCCAGATTTTACTCCTCCACCAGCCATCCAAACTGTGTATCCATAATGGTCATGGTCTCTTCCCTTGGCTCCTTCTGATGTAGGGGCTCTTCCGAACTCACCTCCCCAAACTACTAATGTATCTTCTAAGAGTCCTCTCCCTTTAAGATCTTTAAGCAGAGCCGCAATTCCTTGATCACAGGCATGTGCTAAACGAGCATGACCACCTTTGATGTCACCGTGTCCAGTATCCCATGCTATATCGTAACCATCTATTGAATGATTAAGTTGCACAACCCTTACTCCTTGTTCGACTAACCTTCTAGCTATTAAGCAACCTTTAGCAAATTCACTTTCACCGTAGAGCTTTTTTGTCGCTTCGCTCTCTTTACTGATATCAAATACATCTGGAACTGAGAACTGCATTCTGAAAGCCATTTCCATTGCTTGTATGCTCGATTCAAGAGATTGATCTTTTTTCACTCTCTCGAGTTGCAATTTGTTTAACTGTCCCAATAAGTCTGCCTGTTTTCTTTGAAGCGATCTGTCTAATGATGGATTTTTAAGATCATTTATAACCGCATCTGGTTTCATGCTGTTTATATTTACATACGATCCAGCATAGGCTCCTGGTAAAAATGAATTACCCCAGTTAGCAAGTTTCCCTCTGGGTTGAGCCCTAGGAGACATGGCCACAAATCCTGGAAGGTTCTGAGTTTCAGCTCCGAGACCATAAAGAAGCCATGAACCCATACTTGGTCTGTTCGGCTGTAACGCACCAAGATTAGTCATTAGGATGCCACCAGCATGCTCGGGGATATCCGTATGCATTGAATGAACAAAACAAATATCATCAACACATTCAGCGACATTAGGAAATATATCACTAACCCATTTTCCGCTTTGTCCATATTGATTAAAACCAAAAGGTGATGGCATCAATCCCATCTTTGTATTTCTAAGGGTTTTGCGATTCACACTTTCCGGCCTTTGACCTGCATGCTTAGCTATCATTGGCTTATAATCGAAGGTATCAACTTGTGAGGGGCCTCCAGGCATGAATAGTTGAATTATCCTTTTAGCTCTAGGTTCAAAATGAGGCTTTTTTGGAGCTAATGGGGAAGCAGAGTCTTGAGCAGCGTTTGAATTTCCTATCAACGAAGCCAATCCTAAAGTGCCAAAGCCGCTTCCCATTTTCATAAGGGCTTCGCGCCTACTTAAGTGGTTTAATGTTGATTTTCGATATGCAATTTCGTGTTCTAGGAATTTCATATTTAATAGTTATCTAATTTGTATCATTTCATGAGCACTAAGAAGTGCCTGCGCATATAAACTCCAAGTGTCAATGTCAGGTGATTGGCCAAGCCAAGAATTCGCTATTTCAACCTCACTTTGTTCTGGAGGCCGAGAGTATAATTTGTTGTAAATATTTTCAATAATTTTGACTCTATTGTCATCTGATTCTGCAAGAAATTTCCCTAGGGTCTTAGCCCTTTGATTCATAAATTCGCTGTTAAGCATGAACAAATATTGCTGTGGGACTGTGCTGCTTGCCCGCTTTGGTGTTGTTGAAGCTGCAGCAGGGAAGTCAAACAGGCGTAAAAAACTGTCTGATTTAAATTTATCACCAGTTCTACTAATTGTTGCATAAAGCGTCCTTCTACGACTAGTCATAATTTCTCCATCTGGAGCTCCGCCAATTTTTGGGTCTAACTCATCAGTCACATAAAGTAATGAGTCTCTCCAAGACTCAACTTCCAGCTTTTTAGGCTGAAATCTCCATAAGAGTTTATTGTCACCATCAATATCGAATTTCCTTTCGTCATAATCACTGTTCATCTGCCATGTTGATGACGACATCACAAGCCTATGGAATTTCTTAATAGACCAACCATTTTGAACAAAATTATATGCTAACCAGTCTAAGAGTAACGGGTGAGTTGGTTTTTCACCAATAACACCAAAGTTACTCGGTGTTCTAACAATTCCGTTCCCAAAATGCCACCCCCATAATCGGTTAACTATAACCCTACTAGTTAGTGGATTATTTTCAGCAACGACTGATTTTGCTAGTTCTAATCGCCCACTACCAATTGAATATTTTGTTCTAGACTTGCCGCCTATTATTTCAATGAAACTTCGAGGGGCGAGTTCACCTTTCTTCCTTAGATCACCGCGTAAGGCAACATGCATATCAGCATTGCCATTGTCAGCTAAAACATGTGCATTCCCAGGTTTCTCTGGCTCACTCTTCTTTAAGGATTCTAATTCTTTTCTAAGGTTTTCAATATGTTTTTTCGACTGATCGTCGAGAGACTTTTCGATGTCATTTTTCTTAACCTTTAATTCTTTAGATTTATTGTCCAAAAAGGAATTCAGACTCTTATTTGTATCATTAATTGCCTTTTGCCATGAATTATGTGCGTCGATAACACTCTGATCTCCAACTTTGATATCAACGTTTTTGGTGTTTTTGAAAATTCCTGCTAATGCATAATAATCCTTCGTTGTGATAGGATCAAATTTGTGATCATGACACCTAGAACAGGCAGCCGTTAAACCAAGAAACGCTCTAGAAAATGTATCCACTCGGTCAGATAATGTTTCTGCTAGAGCTTGTGCCTTAGCCTCAGGGTCGCCTCCATCAGATGTGTATGTGGGGCCAACCACAAAAAAACCTGTGGGGATAGCAACTGTTTCATCTTTATCTAAATCACCTGCAATTTGTTGAGTAACAAATTGGTCATATGGAAGATCATCATTTAACGAATCAATAACCCAATCTCTATAACGCCATGCGTTAGGCAGTGCCTTGTTATCACCAAAGCCTCCATGTCCGTCACTATATCTAGCTACATCCAACCAATGCCTTGCCCACTTTTCACCATAATGTTTAGAATTTAAAAGTTCATCTATCACTTTTGAAAAAGCATTGGGATTTGCGTCTTCTATAAAGTTTTGAACCTGGTTTGGTGTAGGGGGTATTCCAATTAATGTAAGATATGCACGTCGTATTAATATGTTCTTGGAAGCTTTCTTATTGGGCTTGATGCCTTGTTTGCGTAATTTATCAATAACAAAACTGTCTATTGGATTAACAGCGATTTCTGCTTCTTCTACCTCGGGAACAATCGGGGGTGAGACTTTTTTAAAAGCCCAATGTTCATTCCTGAATTTCTCCCAGTCATATGGTTCTTCATCCTTTTGATTGGCAATTAGCGATTTCATATCCTTTCCAGGCCAATGTGCCCCAGTGAGAATCCATTCTTTAATATTCTGTATTTCAATTTCAGAAAGCTTTCCCTTAGGAGGCATTGCCATATCCTCATTTTTATATAGAACAGCCTCAAATATTTTACTTTCTTCAGGTTTTCCTGGAACAAGGATTGCCCCAGAGTCACCGCCTTTTATCAATGACTCAGCAGAATCTAGTAGCAAACCGGCTTTGAGTTTCCCGTTTGCTTTAGCCTCTCCAGAATGACAGGCAAAACATTTCTCAACCAATAAGGGTCTTATTTTCTTTTCAAAAAATGAAACTTCGCTTTCAGTGTCGGCAAACAAACAAAAATTGTTTATTGTAAACAATAAAAGAAATGTATGGATACCAAGTTTCACAAAAATAATTATACATATAATGAACAAATGAATCCCATTTGTTGCAAGTGAATCTCTTTTTAAAAATTTCTTTAATAAAAGTTTTTAAAATTTTATAGTTCGATAC
>JACETS010000002.1 GCA_013911195.1 Verrucomicrobiales bacterium
AGTGTTAAGCCTTATCAGCCCGCAAATATTTGGAACGAAGTTTCCTTAAATGGAGGACTTCGTTATAAGCGGGACTCCGGTGATAAGCTCTACAGAAGGTCAATTTATACCTACTGGAAACGCTCTGCTCCAATGCCTAATATGCTTATATTTGATGCTCCGACTCGGGAAAAATGCATGATACAAAGACCAATCACAAATACTCCATTACAAGCTTTAGTTGTTTTGAATGATCCACAATTCGTTGAAGCCGCTAGAGCATTTGCACAAAAAATGATCACTGAGGGAGGAAATAATGAGAAGGCCAGAATCAATTATGGTTTTAAAGTTGCTTTATCAAGAGAGGCTACTGAAGAGGAGATTTCAGTTATTAGCCAAGTTTTGAAGTCACAGATGGAATCGTTTAATGCAGATAATGAGAAGGCTAAAAAGTTTTTGTCTGTGGGTGAAATTTCAAGAGATGAAAAAATTGATTTAGTTGAGCATGCATCATGGACCGTTATAGCTCAGATGTTACTCAATATGGACGAAACATTGACCCGAGGTTAAACTAAATTTAACAACAAAACATTATGGATGATTACAATCGCAGAAACTTTTTGTTAAGCACAGGTCACGGAATGGGGGCTGCAGCATTGAGTTCTTTATGGAACCCCAATTTGATTGGGTCTGCTGGAGCAGCCTCTGGCCTTCCAGGATTTCCAAATTTTCCACCCAAAGCAAAGCGAGCCATTTATCTTTTTTTCCCTGGTGGCCCTTCGCATATTGATCTGTTTGATTACAAGCCTGAGCTTCGTAAAATACATGGTCAAGAATTACCTGATTCCATTAGGCAAGGTCAGAGAATCACTGGAATGACTAGTGGGCAAAAATCATTTCCCTGTGTTGCTCCAATGTTTGAGTTTGAAAAGTTTGGCAAGCACGGTACTTGGGTTAATAAGGACCTTCTTCCTCACACGGCTGGAATTGTTGACGATATAACTATTATCCGTTCGATGAACACTGAGGCCATCAACCATGATCCTGCGATCACTTACATTAATACTGGTGTCCAGCCTCCTGGAAAACCGAGCATGGGTTCTTGGCTTAGTTATGGTTTAGGGAGTGAAAATGAAAATATGCCTTCCTATGTTGTAATGATTTCTAGAGGTAGAGGGCAGCTGCAGGCTCTTTATGATCGGTTATGGGGAAGTGGATTCCTTCCTTCAAAGCATCAAGGAGTTAAGCTGCGTTCTTCTGGAGAGCCAGTTCTGTATCTAAATAACCCTCCTGGTATTGATCGCGAAATGAGAAGAGGAATGCTTGATGGTCTGCAAAAATTGAATTCAAAGACTCATCAAAAGTTCAATGACCCAGAAACTCAAACTAGAATTTCTCAATATGAAATGGCATTTAGGATGCAGGCAGAAGTTCCAGAACTCATGGACATCTCTAATGAACCTAAGCACGTCAAGGATCTATACGGTCCAAATGTTGAGAAGCCTGGAAGTTTTGCAAGGAACTGCTTACTTGCTAGAAGAATGGCTGAAAAAGGAGTAAGGTTCCTTCAGCTTTTTCATAGGGGATGGGATCAACACGGAAGTTTACCTTCGAAAATTCGCCAACAATGTGAGGATATTGATCAACCTTGTGCAGGATTGATTAAAGATCTCAAGGAGAGAGGAATGTTTGATGATACCTTGGTAGTATGTGGTGGTGAATTTGGAAGAACTATCTACTCTCAGGGCAAACTCACCAAAGATAATCATGGAAGAGACCATCATGGTCGATGCTTTACAACTTGGATGGCAGGGGCTGGAATTAAGAGAGGTTACGACTATGGCCAAACTGATGATTATTCTTATAATATAATCAAAGATCCTGTTCATATAAGAGATCTGAATGCAACAATACTGGATAGGATGGGTATTGATCATGAAAAGCTTACTTTCAGATATCAAGGACTTGATCAGCGCCTTACCGGTGTTGAAGAGGCGAGAGTTGTAAAAGAAATTATTGCGTAGAACCTCTAAATAAAATTTACCCAAATTTATTCGGGATCTTCAGGTTGAACGTACACTGATTGCATCCCCGCTTTTTTGGCGGCTTCGATACCCAATTGACTATCCTCAAAAACCAAACATTTTTCGGGTTCAATCTTCATTTTTTCTGCAGCTAGCAAGAATAGATCGGGAGCAGGTTTACTGTTCTCCACATCGTCTTGAGTTACGATTACATCAAATAGATCAGTTATACCAATTTGATCCATAGTCTTAATGACTGTTTTTTTTATTCCACCCGAGGCTACAGATATTGGCTTACCTAGAGATTTGCAGGATTTTGCGAAATCAATTACTGGTTCATAGGGTTTGACTCTGTCAATATGGTTGAAAAAGTAATTCTCTTGATCTACGACCACCTTTTCTGGATCCATGTTGCAACCGAACCTATCATTTAAAATTTTAACCGTATCGTGCATTCCGATACCTGCGTATGATTGCGCAATTTTTCTAGTAAATTTAAAATTACCTCCATTTTTCCTAAAAGATTCAATCCAGCCATCGAAGTGAACATGCATTGATAATGACAAGGTGCCGTCATGATCAAAGATGTAGGCATCAAATTCACCTTTTGGTATATTCATTTTTTTCTAAATCAGTAGGTATTCAAAAGTTAATTTAATAACTTATATAATTAATCCATTATACTGTTATATATTTATTTAGAAACTACACATATTTTTAGATGAAGTTTTTGATTCTTTTTCCAGATAATAAAAAAGCTGTTACTGGAAATTTGTGTTCAGCCTTGCAGTATCAAATAATATTAGAAGATCTAGGACATACAGTTGAATTGACAAATAGATACTTCAAACAAGACGCTGAAGTATTAATCGCTATAAACGCAGATAAGAATAATTCAGATATTAGAAAATTTCATTCAGATAAACCACAATCTAAAATTGTTTTAATTCTCTCAGGTACTGATATTTACCCTGAGCCATCAGCCAAATCCATTGACTCTATGGAAGTAGGGAATGTCTTAGTGCTTCTTCAGTCACATGGCATAGATCAAGTCCCGCTTCGTTATAGAAATAAATCGACCATAATATATCAAAGTATTGAAAAATTAAGCGTTGATTCTGAAAGATCGAAATCTGACTCCGAATTCAAAGTCGTCTTGATTTCCAATATTAGGTCAGTTAAAGATCCGCTAATCGCATCCCGTGCATGTCGATTAATCTCACCGGCATCCAAATTGAAAATTACTCATGTAGGATATTGTTTGGATGAAGAATTAGGATCAGAATTGACTCGGGAAAATAAAAGTAACATTAGATACGAATGGGTTGGAGGTCTTAGTAAACTAGAAGCTATGACTATTCTTAGTGAAAGTGATGTTCTGTTAATTACTTCCCAACATGAAGGTGCTGGAAGGGTAGTTGGAGAGGCTATACAGCTTGGAGTTCCAATTATTTCTACTAATAATCTTGGTGTAGTAGGTATTTTGGGTGATGACTATGAGGGTTATTACCCCGTAGGCGACGCAAAAGCATTATCGGATATTCTAGCCAAAGCCGAGCAAGATAAGAGTTTTTTGATTCGGCTGAACGTTCATTGCCAAAATAGAAGTTCTCTTTTTGAAATTGAAGAGGAGAAAAAAAATTGGGAGCAACTTATTAATGATTTCTCTATTATCTGATTTTACTAGTTAATTTTAGTGCTTTTTTCTGTACTGAAGCAGCTCTTCTCTTCTTTCCTATTCGGATTAGCAAATTGCAATAATTTTCACACATAATCTCATAGACATCTGAAGCGTCTTTAAGGGTGGTTTCAAGTAAACCTAGTGCTAATTCGTAGTTCTTTTCGGCGGCATCGGTTTCTCCTAATCTTTCCAGGCTAGCAGCTAAATTTGAGTAAGATTGACCAAGATCAGAATTGTTGGATTTTTTTGATTCTATTAAAATTTCTAGTGCTTGTTCATGCATTTCTCGAGATTGATTTATTAGCCCAGAATCATAGAACAAAGTACCAAGATTATTGTAGACTGCAGCTGCCTCCTCACTCGTCGCTCCTTTGTTATTCTCGAAAGCTTGTAGAGCAATCATGTAATTGTTTTCAGCAACCTCGAATTCTCTCTTTTTCTTATGCAGCATGCCAAGATTATTGCGAATGTTTGCGATTTCAATTTCAGGTGAAGGTGTCAGTGAGGAAAATGTATCAATTGCCTGATTGTATAGAATTATAGCTTCATCATTTAAATTGTTATTGTCGTAAATGCAGGCAAGATTACTTTTTATTCTTGCTAGTTGTTGTGTCTCTATTTTTTCAGATCCTTCATGACTCAAAGCTTCAACGTATACAGCTTCGCTCTCCATTTCTTTGCCGGAAATTCTGAGTAGGTTTCCTAAAAGTTCTAGGCATGTGACAAGATTTATTATTTGATCAGGTCTATCTTCAATAAGCCGTCTTGCCGATTCAACTGCGGTCTCTGCTGCTCGAATTGCATCCTCAAACTTTCCTGATTTTTTGAGATTCTGAATTCTCTCTATTAGTACATTAAGTACTGTTGGAGTTTTATAGTCTAAATTTAGGCTCATCCGTAAATCATAAGGATAAAATTATTTTATCGAGTGATCTATTTAAATCAATGTCACTAGTAATTTGACGTTAAATAATTAGATAGGTTACAGAAATTTTATTATTTTTCTTCTTCAGGCTTTTTTTGTACCAATTTTAGGATCTCTGACCTTATTTTTGGTATTTTACAGATTTCAGATATTGAAGTAATTGGTTCTTTCTCTGGATTTGATATTCCAAGTATTTTGGTCATCTCTCTCTCGTAATGACGAATTGCTAGTAATTGAGGTTCGTTTTCCTCGAGATAATTCAACCCTCTGTAAAGAAGCTCATAGAGTGAGTTGATTGGGCTATCAGATTCTGACACCTTATTTATCATTTTTGCAAAATAGCTAGCCGACAAAGTTTTCAAGTAGCTTTGCCGGATACTAGCTCTAGTCATCAAAATTTTCATTTCTTTTAAGTTATGTAAGTCAGTTTTTTTGCTTCTTATTATTTCAAACTCTGCCTCATAAAATAAGTCCAACTTACCAGAAAATTGACTTTTAGGTCTTCTGGCTCCCTTTGCTACTGTTTTTAGGAGCCCATGATCCTTAGTGCACCATGTTACAATCATGCTCGATTCTGTGAGCGGAATTCTACGAATGATGGTTCCTTGGCATTTGTTCATGTTGCGTGATGCTTATCAGTGTATAAAGTAACCCTTATGGACGAAATTTCCATTGACCTCCAAGCTTTTGATACTGACTCCTTAAAGTCACGCATTGGTGAGCTTCGGAGGTATCTTTGACCTAGAAACTCTTCAATCCCAGCAAGATGAGCTTGAAAAAATGATGTCAGCCCCGGGATTCTGGGATGATAACGAGAAGGCCGCCAAGATTTCTGAGGAACATGCATCAGCAGCAAAAAAAATAAACCTATTTGGTAGTCTTGAGTCTAGAGTTTCTGATATCGATGAATTGATAGCCTTTGCAGCAGAGGAGGGTGACGAGGACTCAGTCTCTGAAGTTAAGAAAGAAATAGACGAATTGTCTTCAATGCTCGGTGATCTCGAGATGGAATTATTGCTTTCTGGAAAACATGACAAAGATAATGCTTTTTTAACAATCCACGCTGGAACAGGTGGAACTGAAGCATGTGATTGGGCCGAGATGCTCCTGAGGCAATATCAGAGATGGTCAGAGAGAAAGGGGTTGAGCGTGGAGATTGTGGAATGCCAAGAACATGACGAAGCGGGAATTCGCTCAGTTACTCTAAAAATAAGTGGTAATCATGCTTATGGATACTTACAAACAGAGAGAGGTGTGCATAGGTTAGTGAGAATATCACCATTTGATTCTCAATCTAGACGCCATACATCATTTGCAAGTATTGATGTAGTTCCTGAAATTGAAGATGATTCGGAAATAGAGCTTGATGAAAAAGAATATGAGATAACTACAACAAAGAGTGGGGGTAAAGGAGGTCAGAATGTGAATAAAGTTGAAACGGCAGTTATCTTAAAACATCACCCCTCAGGAATCCTAATTAGGTGTAGCGCTGAGAGAAGTCAGCACAAAAACAGGGCAGTGGCCCTTAAGCTTCTTAAAGCTAAGTTATTTCAAATTGAGGAAGATAAGAAAAAAGCTGAAATGGAAAGACAATACGGAGAAAAAGGTGAAATTGCGTGGGGTAGTCAAATTCGGTCCTATGTTTTTCAGCCATATCAAATGGTCAAAGATCATCGCACAGGTTACGAGACGAGTAATGTGTCTGACGTAATGGATGGGGCTATTAATGGTTTTATTGAAGCTAAGTTACGTGGACAAAAAGCATCTTCTGAATAAGACTTATAATATTTTCTATTGATCAATGTCTATGCCTCTTGAAATTGATGTTTTAACAATTTTTCCAGAATCAGTTAGGGTGCCTTTATCTGAGAGTATCATGGGTAGGGCTTCTGATAATGGATACATTCAAATTCGAGTTCATGATTTAAGAGATTGGACCACTGATAGTTACAGGAAGGTTGATGATGAACCATACGGAGGCGGACCTGGAATGGTAATGAAACCAGAGCCCTTCTTTTCTGCTGTAAACGATCTTAGGAAGAATAACTCTACCGTTGTTTTGATGACCCCTCAGGGAAAAAAGTATAATCAAAAAAGTGCCGAGTTGTTTGCGAATTCCTCTTCACATTTAATTGTTCTTTGTGGCCACTACGAGGGCGTTGATCATAGAGTGATAGAATCATTGGTAGATGAAGAGATTTCGATAGGTGATTATATCTTAACAAATGGCGCTATTGCCGCCGTGGTTTTTATTGACTCTATTACTCGACTTATACCTGGCGTCTTGGGTGATGGTCGATCAAATATAGAAGAATCATTCTCCGTCTATGATGGTATTTTGGAAGCACCTGCGTACACGAGGCCTGCCGAATACAATGATATGAAAGTTCCTGAAGTCCTGCTTTCTGGGAATCATCAAAAGATTACAGATTGGAAATTTGAGAAAGCCCAGCAGAGGACCAAAGACAATAGACCAGACCTGATGTCATAGGATTTATTGGTCGGGCTAGCGGGATTTGAACCCACGACCTCTTCACCCCCAGTGAAGCGCGCTACCAAACTGCGCTATAGCCCGTTATGCCTAATATAATTGTATAATTTATAAGGTTATTCAGACACTTGACCACAAGTTAAAATGAAGCAAGAGAAATCACTAAAGGCTTTATTTTAACTGAATGAAAAACAAAGTTGCTTTGAGTGGTGCTGAAAGCGACGTTATTAATAATGTCGGACAACGAAACCATAAAAGTCGCGGTTTTAGGAGCCAGTGGTTATTCTGGCTCTGAACTCATTCGTATTTTAGTAAATCACCGAAAATCAGATTTAGTCTGCGTTACTTCTCGATCAGAGGCTGGAAAAACAATATCTGATGTATTTCCAAGACTCAGGGGAAACAGATTAGCCGATTCACTCTGTTTTGAGGACCCTACGGTAGAAAACATTGTTGCTAGTGGGGCAAAGTTTGTTTTTCTTGCCTTGCCTCATGGCGTTGCCGCTAATTTTGCTGTTCCATTACTGGAAGAAGGGATTCGGGTAATCGACCTTAGCGCTGATTTTAGAATTAAGGATCCAGTAACCTATGAGGAATTTTATGGAGACGCTCATCCTGCTCCTGAAAAACTTCAGGAAGCAGTATATGGGTTGCCTGAAATTAGGCCCCAGGAAATTGCAGCTGCATCTTTAGTGGCATCTCCCGGATGTTATCCAACGAGTATTTTACTGCCATTGTTACCAATCGTTAGAAGTCAGATCATAGATGCATCCACTATTCATGTTGTTAGTATGAGTGGCACTAGCGGTGCAGGAAAAACTCCTAATCCACAACTTCTTTTTGCAGAATGTAATGAGAGTGTTCGTGCTTACTCTGTTCCAAAACATAGACACTTATCTGAGGTTGAACAGGAGTTATCTATTGCGGCATCTGAACCTGTTGTTATTTCTTTTACCCCTGTTCTGATGCCTGTTACTGCAGGTATTGCTACGGTTATACATGTTACCTGTAAAGAGGCCGTTGATTCTAATGGTGTCCATAAAATATTAAAAATGGCTTATGAAAATTGCCCATTTGTTAGAGTTCTCGATGAAGGTGTTGCGCCGGATACGAAAAATGTCAAAGGTACAAACTACATAGATATTGGATGCGCGTATGATAAAAGAACAAATCGCATTATGCTGATGAGCGCCGAGGATAATTTAATAAAAGGTGCCTCAGGACAAGCAATACAGAGCTTTAATTTAATGTGTGGCTTTGATGTTCAGACTGGTCTTAATCTATAAATTAAAAATTGATTTTTGATCCGATCTTTTGTTAAACAACAATCATAGGAACTAATAATTGGGAAACATGAAAAGGCAAAAATCATTGATTATGCCCAAAGGCTTTAGAGCTTCAGGTGTTGCTTCTGGTATCAAAGATGGTAATAAGCTAGATTTAGGATTAATAATTTCAGATTACAACACGACTTGTGCTGCTGCTTTTACTACTAATCAAATCAAAGCAGCTCCAGTCAGATTATCAAAAAAAAATCTTCGCCGATCTGATATAAGAGCAGCAATTGTAAATAGTGGAAACGCAAATGCATGCAACGGCAAAAAGGGTTACGAAGATGCAGTATTGATGACAGAGTCTATTGCTCAGGAATTAAATCTTAAACCATGGCAAGTATTTACATGTTCGACTGGTATTATTGGATACCCTTTACCAATAGATAATATTTGTTCTGCTGTTCCTGATTTGGTTAGAAAATTGAAAACTAATGGTTGGAATCGATTTTCCGAATCCATTATGACCAGTGATAGTATAAATAAGGTCGCCTCCACTCAGATTTCTATTGGCAAAAAGAAAGTTACTATAACCGGTGCGGCAAAAGGATCTGGAATGATTGCTCCCAATATGGCCACTATGCTTGCTTTTGTTGTTACTGACGTAGCTATCAATGAAAGCGACCTTAAAGCTATCACAAAAAGTGCTGTCGAAGATTCGTTTAATTCAATCAGCGTAGATGGAGACATGAGTACAAATGATACTGTTATGGTTATGGCTAACGGTGCGGCTGGAAATTCGCTACCAAAATCAAATTCGAATGATCTTAGAAAGTTTACTGAGGGATTGAGACAAGTGATGATAGATCTAGCAAAGAAATTGGTAAGGGACGGTGAGGGGGTTACTAAATTTGTAACTCTTGAAGTCAATGGAGCTGTATCGGTTAAAGATGCGCGTAAGGTTTCTAAAGCCGTCTCAGATTCTTCGTTAGTTAAATGTTCATGGAATGGATCTGATCCTAATTGGGGGAGAATTATTGATGCTGTCGGTTATTCAGGAGCTAAAGTCGATGAACAAAAAGTTGATATATTTTTCGGAGAATATGCAGGCGCCTTAGGAGGAGAAGCGGCCATTACTCCTATCGGCAAACTTAAAAAAGAAGTTTCAAAAAAAGCTTTCACTGTTCGTATAAATCTTAACTTAGGAACAAGTTCACACCGCATGTTCACTTCTGATCTATCAGAAGAATACGTGGCTTTTAATAGGCTTGAGTATGCTCTAAAAATTCAGGGACATTGATTCTCTGGATTTGTCGAGTAGATTGTCTCTTCCACGAAGCATCAGGGTTTTTGGTATTATTAATATGACAGTTCACAAAGAGTTCTTAAAAGAGCATATCAATAAGGCAGGTATTCTTGTTGAGGCTCTTCCATATATTCAAGACTTCAGAGGAAAATGTATTCTTGTGAAAGTTGGAGGATCAGCTATGGAGGATGCAGAGCTTTTAGACGCTCTATTGAGAGATGTTGTTTTGCTGGAGGCAGTCGGTATTAATCCAGTCATTGTTCACGGTGGAGGAAAAGCCATATCTAATGCGATGGCAAATTCTGGAATCAAGCCACGATTTGTTTCTGGTCAGAGATACACTGATCCAGAAACAATGTCGATTGTCGAGGACACCCTTGTTAATGAGGTTAATCCGAATTTAGTTAGTCTAGTTCATTCCCATGGAGGCAAAGCAAAAGGAATTCACGGCGCAGAGGTTTTTGTTTCAAAGAGAATGAAGGCTAATTGTATCGATTCTGAGGATGATGACCTTGGATTAGTAGGGGAAGTTATTCGATGCCAAACGGCAGAAGTGAAACATTTAACTGATCAGGAAATTATACCAATCGTTTCTCCTGTATCGATGGAGGAAAATTCTGATTCAGTTTTAAATACGAATGCTGACATCGCGGCAAGTTCATTGGCTGCAGAGATGAACGTTGCTAAGTTAGTGTACATTAGTGATGTTTTAGGCGTCCTTAGAGATCCTGATGATGATTCGACGTTAATTAATACAATTAAATGTTCAGAGGTTAAAGGCCTCTCAGATGTAGGTATAATATCTGGTGGAATGCTACCAAAATTAAATTCGGCAATTCAAGCGATTGAGTCAGGAGTCGGTAAGGTGCATATGATTGATGGCCGAATCCCTCATTCATTACTTCTAGAAATTTTTACGAACACGGGTATAGGTACGGAAATTGTGCCATCATGACTAATAGCGAAGAAATAACTATTAATTTATATAATAAATATATAGTCCCTAATTATGGCAGGTTTCCAATTATGCCTGTTAAGGGGGACGGATCTTTTTTATATGACGAGGATGGGACTAGGTATCTTGATTTTACTGGAGGAATAGCAGTTAATTCTTTAGGGCATTCTAATAAAATAATGCTCGAGGCTTTGGCTGAACAATCTTCCCAACTAATTCATTGCTCTAATTTGTATCAACCAAGGATACAGGGAGAATTAGCAAAAGTTATAGTTGAAGAGATTGTTGGTTTCGATGGTAAATGTTTTTTTTGTAATAGTGGAGCAGAGGCCAATGAGGCACTTATAAAAGTTGCCAGAAGATTTGGTGAGATTAACCCAAGTTCTTCAGGAGTTGCGAGAAAAGAGATTATATCATTCAATGGATCATTTCATGGAAGAACAACAGGAGGTATGGCTGCCACTGGGCAAAAAAAAATACGCTCAGGATTTGGTCCCTTAATGGAAGGATTTAAGCATGTTGATTTTAATGATATTACTGGCTTAGAAAATGCAGTCAGTGATAATACAGCAGCAATTTTAGTTGAACCCGTTCAGGGAGAGGGTGGTATTAATGTATCGAATAGTGATTTTTTATTAAGGTGCCAGTCAATATGTAATGAGAAGAATATACTTCTTCTATTTGACGAGGTACAATGTGGAATAGGTAGATGTGGTACTCTTAATGGTTGGCAATCAATTGATGGAGCTGATAAAATAGTTCCTGATGCTATTTCATGGGCGAAAGGTATGGGTGGTGGTTTTCCTATAGGAGCTATATGGCTTAAAGCTAGAAACACTGGTGATGGAGAATTAAGTGATCTTCTCGGTCCTGGATCTCATGGTTCAACTTTTGGAGGTTCGCCGTTAGCATCTGCTGTCAGTTGTGCGGTTTTAAGAACAATCATTGATGATAATTTATCGGCATATGCTAAAGAATTATACAAATTCATTATAAATACTTTTAATGATAAAAAAATATCATTAATCAAAGAAATAAGAGGCAGAGGGCTGATGATTGGATTTGTAATTGATCATGAAAAATTTAATTTAATTAAAAATACTGATCAAAATTCCTCAATTTATATGGTAAATGAGTTAGCAAAAAATGGACTGCTTACAGTTCCTGCTGGGCCAGATGTTATTAGATGGCTTCCTCCCTTGAATGTTAAAAAGAGTGAAGTAAAAGAGGCAATTCAGATTATGATATCAACTCTTGATAAGGAGGCAAAATGAAAAATTTTCTATCTATTAAATCTTGCTCAAAGGAGTACATTGAGTCTTTAATTTCTTCTGCTGAAGAACTTAAAGTTGCTAGAACTGTAGGTGATTTTGGAGAACAACCATTAAAAAATCAGTGTTGGGGTATTATTTTCAGCAAAGCGTCAACACGGACTAGGTTGAGTTTTGAAGTTGGTATTAGGGAACTGGGAGGTTCAGCATTATTTTTATCGCCAAAAGATCTTCAACTTGGTCGAGGTGAACCAATAAAAGATACCGCGAGAGTAATGGGTAGAATGTTGCATGGAGCGATTATAAGAAATGATTCCCAAGTGGAAGTCGAAAGCTTTGCAAATTATTCCAAGCTTCCTACAATTAATGCGCTAACAGATGTCGAGCATCCTTGTCAAATTATCGCTGACCTATTAACTATAAAAGAAATTAATGGAACTTGGGAAGATAAGAAAATTGTTTTCCTTGGAGATGTTAATTGCAATGTTGCACACTCCTGGGTATGGGCTGCTGAAAAACTTGGTTTTGAACTTATTCTGTCGGGTCCAAGTAGTATTTGTTCACCGTTGGAGTACTTAAATAAAATTGAAGGTGTTAAAACGAGATATGTTGAAAATCCATATGATGCTGTGGAGAACGCTGATGTGGTTTACACAGACGTATGGGTTAGTATGGGAATGGAGGATCTAGAGGGTGAGAGGAATGGGCAATTTAATGATTACCAAATCAATAACAAGCTACTTTCAGCTGCGGCTTCTGAAGTAATGGTAATGCATTGCCTTCCCGCCTATAGAGAAAAAGAGATAACGGATGAAGTGTTTGAAAAAAATGCGGATACCATATTTTGTCAGGCCGAAAACAGGCTGCACGCACAAAAATCCATTATGAAGAGTTTAGTTAATGATCTAGACTAAGATAATTCATTTCTTCTAGATAGGTTAATACATCATTACAACAATCATCAATTTTTCTTCCCTCCGTATTAATAACTATTTCGGCATTAGTGGGAATTTCATAAGGATCTGAAACTCCGGTAAATTCTTTGATGGTTCCTTTTCTAGCTTTAGCATACAAACCTTTTCGGTCTCGCCTCTCACATTCCTCTAGTGAGGTGCTTATATGGACAAGAATGAAAATAGAGTTTTTTTCGATACTATTACGAATTTCTGTTCTTATGCTTTCATACGGTGCAATAGGTGCGCATATGACAATACCTCCGTGGTTGCAAATTTCTTTTGCTACATAAGAAATCCTTCTAAGATTCATCAATCGGTCTTCTTTTGAAAAGCCTAGCCCGTAACACAAATTTTTTCTAAGAATGTCACCATCAAGAAGAGTTACTCGTCTTTTAGACTTATTGAGTAATGTAGATTGAACTCGTTTAGCAATAGTTGATTTTCCAGATCCAGAGAGCCCTGTAAAAAAAAGAGTAATACCTTTTTTGAATTTTGGAGGATCTATATGATTCAATTCATTAAGCACTTCTTCATAGGAGTCGTCTCTAGAGCCTGGGGGAATTTTTATTATCTCAACTCCACTACCAAATTCAGGAATCTTTTGCTCAAAATTAGTTAGAAGGGTGTTTATTCCCCAATTTTTTGCAATCAGTATTTGGTTTAATATGACTCTAGAATCTGTTGAATGGTTTTCTGGGATTATTGATATTTGATAGCTTTCTTTAGGTAAGTTTGATAAAGCTGCAAAAATACATCTTAATTTTGCATGACATTCATAGGATTCATTAAAGATGACTTGAATTAAAATTTTCTTTTTAGTCTCTTTGAAATGATTTTTTAAGTGATTAATTTCGCTTTTATGTAACAAATTATTACATAAAAACATTGTCTCAAATTCTAATGAATCAGGATGCTGATAAAGTCGCATTGCCTCTTTGCCTGAACGATACGGAAGTTCAATTCCAATCACTTCACCTCCAAAATAATATCTGCCTTCATTAGAGAAAATGCTACTAACGAAAATAAATGCAATTAACACTCCCTCTGGATCAAGAAGAGAAACTGTTTCGCCTATTTCAATTTCTTCAAATAGATTTTTATTAACTTGAAGAGAAAGTAATTTTGACCATGGAGAACCATCCTCTAAGCAAAAGTTTTCAAGAACAGATAGATAGTCTTTTTCACTAAGGTATCCATTAAGAGGTTGATAATTCCCATATAATAATAACTCTAAATCATTTAATTGATCTTGATTTAGATCATGTGCCTTGCATCCTTGATTTGCAGCTACAAGTTTTTTTGCCGTTTGATCATCAGCAATGAGATTTGGAGGCATTTTCAAAAGAGGTTTTGTGAGAAGTAATTAATTCAGGCTCAAAAAAATATTAATCAATCGATCTTTTCTTTTGCTTTATCTGCAGTTTCTTTTGCTCCTGGGTTTTTGGGCGTTGCTAATTCAATTTTCCCATCTCCAAATGCTATTACAGCCCCTTCTCTAAGCAACCAATTCAGATCTTGTAAAACTTTTAGCTGATTTTCATTTAGTTCTTCTATTTCCGAATCACTTTTTGATGAATCTTGATCGGTTTTTGAGTCAGTGTTTTCGCTTGATGGAGCAAGTTCATCAAGTAGTTCTTTGCTGGTCACTCTTTTTCGATCACGAATAAAAGTAACAATGGCTTTGATTGGCTCAGACAGGGTGTCGTCATCTGAAAGAGGCTTAGGCCGTGAAATGCAGGCAAAAATTTTCTTACCTCTTTTAAAGAATTTCAATCCTTCATTACCCAATATTGTACATATAGGGTTAACTAAACTGGCAGGGTGTTTTTTCGCATGTATAGAAGTATTCTTAACCAATGCTAGTAAACCAGAGGAGAGCATTTTTCCTTCGATGTTACCGGGAACTGTGAATTTAATACCAGCCTCGACCAACTCCTCAGCGTAATTATTTAAGAAGTGATTTTCAGCTTCTTCTCGGCCCTTTAAAACTATTTCCTCATCATCAGTTTTGTTTTTAATAGAATATTGATCCTGTACACTTTGAGCTTTTTTCCATTTCTCTACTAACTCTTCACTGGATTCAATTTTTATCTTATTTTTGAAAGTTTCTAATTCAATATTTGGAAATTTATTTTTGTGAAGACTGATTATTTCTTTTTGATATGAGTGGTGATTAGGAGGTCCAATTAAGGTACCGCTTATTCCGCAGATTCCAATTGAATGATAATTACCTTTAGGGGCCTCTATTTCGACACTTTCTTTATTGTAGTAATTAAGCAAAGTATTTTCATCCAAAAGGCTATTCAGAGCCTCGTTTTTACTTAACCACAATGAGTTGTTAGAGGTACCAAAAAATAAATTGTTCTCTTTTTCACTCTCACACTTGAATGATATTTCATATCGCTCTCTTTGCGATAAGATCAGTTTTGCTATTTCAAATACTGAATATGATCTTGCTGTTTTTTTAATTTGATCAGCAATTTGTTTAAGGCTCGATGCGCAGGGAAGAATTTCTGCTTTAATTCCCTCTGGAGGAACAATTCTTTCTGTTCTTTCTTGATGATTCCTATTGCGGTTAAAATTTTTATTTTTTCCCTTAGACCATTTTTTTCTTTTTACCTCTTTTTTGTCATTCTTATTTCGAAATCTTTCTTCCTTAGGGAAGTTTTGTTTTTTCGGATTTTCTTTTAACCAATCGGGAACTAATTGGAAATTAGAAAGATCAAGGGGACTTTGGTCGCTCATTTGGTTGAGTAATGAATCTTATAATAAGGCAGGGCCTCATTGAAAATAAAATTACATGATAATTAAATCTTAAAAAGTGTTTAAAAGCAAACACAGACTTAATAGTCAGTTTCAGGCCTCAAGTCTCGAGATAGAAGATCTTGTAGGGCTTTGTCGGGTCTCTTTCCGTTTTCAATCATTTCATATGCTTGATCGATAATGGGTGTGTTTACTTGATGTTTTTTTGTCGATTCATAAAATGAAATGGTATTGGGTACTCCTTCTGCAACCATATTCATTGAACTCATAATTTCATTTATTGATTTTCCTTCTCCAATTAACCTTCCAACTTTGTTATTTCTACTATATGCACTGTAGCAGGTCACAATTAGGTCACCTACACCAGACAAGCCTTGAAAGGTTTCAGATTTGCCTCCCAATGCGGTGCCTAGTCTAATCATTTCAGCCAAGCCTCGAGTCACTAGAGCAGATTTCGCATTATCACCCAATCCGAGTCCATCTGAAATTCCCGCACAAATTGCATAAATATTTTTTACCGCTCCGCCTAATTCTATTCCTGCAACATCATCACTCGTGTAGGTTCTAAACCAAGGTAATGAAAATATGGACTGAATTTCTTTTGCAATTTTTGTATTTTTACATCCAATAACTGCAGCAGTGGCCAGTTTTTTGCCAACTTCCTCAGCATGATTAGGGCCACTCAAAACCGCTGCAATGTTGTTCGGAAGGTTATCTTCAATAATTTCTGTCATTCTTAGGCCAGTACTTCGTTCGATTCCTTTCGTGCAAGAAAGAATAACAGAATCTTTTCTTAAACCTATGGATGAAATGTCTTCAGCAAAATGACGTATGCCTGTTGAAGGTATGACGCATGCGAGGATATCAGATTTTGATGCAGTCTTTAGATCGTCTGTCAGTTTAATTGTATTTGGAATGCTGACTCCTGGAAGATATCTTTTATTTTCTTTCAGATTCTCAATTTCCTCTAAGTGATTGGAATTTCTAGACCATAGAAAAACTTCTAAACCCCGCTCAGCTGCTACGGTTGCAATTGCCGTACCCCAACTTCCCGCTCCTAAAATGGATATGCTTTTCATGAAAATTTTTATTTCACCTTTCTTCGGAATTTGTCTTCTTCGCCTTTAATTATTCTTTGGATATTTGATTTATGTCTCCACAATGCCATCAGCCCTGCAAGAACTCCAAATAATAATACTGGCAATGATGAATTAATGTCTGGAAAAATATAATTATGATCGAGGAGATAAGTAAGGATAGGTAGGGATAAGGCTGCCAAAATTGAAGCAAGTGCTACATAACGAGAAGTAAAAAATACAACGATCCATATTATAAAACTTCCGATTAAAACTTCGGGAAGAAATGGGATCAAGGCGCCTGCAGAAGTTGCAATTCCTTTTCCTCCTTTGAAACCAAGCCAAAAAGTATAATTATGTCCAATGATAGTTGAGATAGCTAAAGTGACATAAACAAACCCCTCGAGAGCTTCTTTATCATTCACCACAGCTGGATCTATTGGTATTTTCTCAAGAATAACAGAACTTCCAATGAGGACAGGCAATAAACCCTTGGCAATATCTAAAATCAAAACCAAGACACCATATCTTGGACCTAAGTTTCTAAATACATTAGTCGCTCCAATATTACCACTTCCATGATCACGAATATCAATGCCTTTAAGTTTAGCAATCCAAAAACCAAATGGAAAGGATCCAATTAAATAGGCAGCTAATAGGGATATGATAAAAACTGTGTAAGGAAAATCCAAATTATTGTTCTGTTGATTTTTGTTTTAGGAGTTTTGTTATTTCATCAAGTGGCAAACAATTTACTACATCACTAGGCTCAAGCCATCCCTTTTGTGCAATTTTTACTCCAAAATGTAAAAATTGAAGATGTTCAATTTTATGAGCGTCAGGATTAATGGAACACTTTACTCCTTTATCTTTAGCCGTTTTCCACCACCTCCAATCCATATCAAGCCTTCGTGGGTTTGCATTTATTTCTATGATTGTATCATTTTTTGCGCATGCATCGATAATTTTACTAACATTAATATCATAAGGCTTTCGTAAAAGTAAAAGTCTTCCAGTCAAGTGTCCTATCATTGTGACGTATGGACTTTCTATAGCTTTAATTACTCTTTGAGTCATCTCATCTTCCGTTAATGAAAAAGAGCTATGAACTGAAGCAACGCAGTAATCTAATTGTGATAAAATAGAGTCTTCATAGTCTAAAGATCCATCTTTTAGTATGTCGCATTCGACACCTGAAAAGATCTTTATGTCATTTTTGTTAGTTTTATTGTATTGGCTAATCTCTTTAATTTGTTTGATTAATCTTTCATCACTGAGTCCATTTGCTTGCACTGAACTTTTAGAATGATCGGATATTCCAAGATACTGGAGCCCAAGATCACTAGCCGCTTTAGCCATCTCATCTAGTGAGTTTTTACCGTCACTATCTGTGGTGTGATTATGAAAAGTTCCTTTGAGATTTTCAATTTTAACTAATTTGGGGAGATCAGAAATTTCTGCAGCTTCTATTTCTCCCTGATCTTCTCTCAGGGCTGGATGAATAAATGAAAGTCCTAAGGCTTCGTAGAGATCTGATTCGTCATTAATTGTTTTTTGATTATTTTTATCTTTTGAAATAAGAGCATATTCATTCAGGTTGTAGCCGTTTTTAATTGCCAATGATCGCATTCTGACATTATGAGCTTTGCTGCCTGTAAAATAATTTAATGCGAATGGAAATTCTGTATTGCTGACAACTCTTAAATCACATTGGATTCCATTTTTTAAGCGTACACTTGATTTGGTTTTTCCTTTTGAAATGACGTCCGAGACTTCAGGCATATTTGTAAATTCGTTGATTATTTCATTTGGAAGTTTTGTAGCAACTATGAAGTCAATATCATGAACTGTCTCTTTTCCTCTTCTGTAACTACCAGCAATTTTTGCTTGAGAGGTTTGTGGAAGTTGTCGAAGGAACTCAAGTATGCTTTCAGCAATTGGAGCGATATTACCTAGACGAAAAAATTTGGAATTATTTTTACGAAATAATATGGATTCGATAATACTGTCCGCGCTTTTTTTCCCAAACCCAGAAACTTTACTAATTTCACCGTTCTTACAGCATTCCTCTAGTTTATCGATGGAATCGATTTGTAATTCTTCGTAGAGTTTCTTTATTTTTTTGGGCCCTAAGTTAGCAATCTCAAATAGTTCAAAAAAAGAGTCAGGAAATTCGGATTTCAGTTCATCGAAATATGACAGTTTTCCAGTCTTTACAATTTCTTCTATTTTTGAGGCTAATGCTTTTCCTATACCCTTTAATTCATTTAATTTCCCGTCGTGGGCGATTTGCACTATATCTTCACCATAATTTTCTATTATCTCACTACCATTTTTGTAGGCTCTGATTTTAAAGGCATTTTCTCCTTTAATTTCCAAAATGAGTGCGATTTGATTTAATATGGTAACGATTTTTTCCCTCATCTATATGTTGCTTATGCCAATTATTAATAAGTTTCATCTCAATCCTTACAAACTGACAGAATAAAAATAACCGCCAAAAATTTAAAAACTTTTTGTTTTTGTCTAAAAGTTTTGTAAATTTGGCGCTGATTTCCATCTGAAGAGACGCGGAATCGAATTGTTTATTGTGATTAGTAAAGAATCAGATAGTTCCGGAAATCTTAATAATTTCGATGATATAATTGATATTGATTTGGCTAGAATTGTTCTTTTTACCAATGATCAAAAGTACTCTCGACGTATTTCGACTTTAGCCATACAGGAGGGATTTGAGGTTACGACATGCTCAGATTTTGCTAGTCTTCAAAATTTAATCAAAAGCACTAAATTTGATGCTTTGCTATGTGATGTTCCCGCATCATCTTCAAGGCTCGAAGACTTACTTGGTTGGGTTTCAAAATTGGGAAATTCAAAACCTTATCTAATATTAAGCATAGCTCGAAATTCAGAGATTAATTTTTCAAAGTTAATCCATTATGGAATAGATGAATTCATATACGATGATTCGAAAGATGAAGAAATTCGATCAAGATTTAAACTCATTGAAGCGAGGCTTAAGAAACAAGATTATTTGACCCAAAAATTTTCTAAACTTCGTCGTGATCGAAAAAGATACGAAAGTTTATTCATCGAATCGCCTGAAGCTATGCTTGTCCTGCAAAATAGACAGGGAAAAGTTATAGGAGTTAACCGTTCTGTTAAAGCTGTTCTTGGTTATGATGGCAAGGCTTTATTGGGTAAATATATGTCTCTTATATTTCCTCAAATATTCGGTAAGGATGGTTATGCATCGAATGGAGAAGTGATCAGTGGATCTACAATCCTGCAGTCAATACCTTATCGTAAGCCGGATGGAAAAATGACTTCCCTAGATATAATGATGTCAGCCATTCCATGGGATTCAGGGTATGCATTAGTAATGTTATGTAGAGATGTCAGTTATAGAAACAACAAAAAAGACGATTCGATACTAGATTCAAAGAAAAAAGCAATTGAGTGTTTTGCAGCAGGAATTTCTGATGAGTTTGGAGATTTATTTACTTCTATCGAAGGTAATCTTAATTTAATTGGCCTTGATCAATTAGCTGGCGGTGAGACCGGTGAAGCAATTAAAAGCGCTAAATCAGCTTGTGAGAGAGCTAGAGAAATTATCCATGAGGTTTCTGCTATTAGAGGAAAAGCAAAAGGCATCACAAAGAGAAGGGTGTTACTTCCTAAAATTATTAGAAATACATTAAGCTTTTCTCTGTTCGAATTTGATAAAATAAAGCCAGTTATAGATATTGCTCCTCAGCTCTTCGAAATTGATGCCGACGAAGGTCAATTGCGTAGAATGTTTGGGTCATTAATTAAGAATGCTGCCCAAAATATTTCTAGAGAAGATAGAAATCCAGGAGAGATAGTGATAGAAGGAAAAAATTTAGTAATCGAATCTGATGATGATTTACCCCTAAGTCCTGGTAATTATGTGCATTTGTCTTTTAGGGACAATGGTCCTGGGCTTACTCTTGAGGAAAAGAACCGGGTCTTTGACCCTTATTATAGTCGAGAAAAAAAGGGAAGAGGATTTGGTCTGAGTAGAGCAGCAACAATTTGTCGATCACATGGTGGCCACATATCAGTTGATTCTGAAGAAGGTAATGGCGCGTGTTTTGATGTTTTCTTACCCGCGGCGATGTCTAGTCGTGGTTTTGATGAGTCACAAACTTCTCGTTCGAATGCTCTTCGAGTATTGGTCTTGGATGATGAGCCTCATATTTGTGCAATTGTTGAAAGGTCCCTTAGGCGAGAGGGTCATGACGTTTACTGTACCTCAACAGGAAAGGCGGCGATGAGAGCTTTTGAGAAAGCAGAAGAATTTAAAAGATCATTTGATGTGCTTATTCTTGACCTAGATATTCGCGGAGGAATTGGAGGAAATGAAACGCTAGCACGCATTCGATCAATTAAACCAAATGTCAAAGCAATAGTAACGACAGGATATGTTGATGATACCGTTTTAGAGAACTATCTAGAACACGGGTTTTCAGGAGTTTTGACGAAGCCGTTTCGAATTGAAAAATTAATCTCTACCGTTGAGAGATTAGGTAATCAAGGGTGATTAAAATAGGTTGTTTTCTAGAAGTAAATTAATTCTATTACAGTGTAACTAGCTTAGCGCTATGAATGTTTTCATAGGCAAGTAATTCGTCTCTTGCAGATTTATCCAAATAAGCATCAAGATTTAAAACTGTTAGAGCCAAGTCACCGACCTGATTTCTACTTAAAGACATAGTAGCAATGTTTGCTTTGTGATTAGCTAATACAGCGCCAATAGCTCCAACTACACCTGGCTTGTCTGTATTGCTAACGAGTAGAACATGCCCTTCAGGGTCGGCTTCGACTCTATGTCCATTGATAGTGACAATTCTTGGGGCTAAACCGTAAAAAGTTCCAGAAATAGACGCTTTTTCTTTTTCGTTTGAAGTTTCGATTTCAATCAACTCCGTGAACTCATTTTCGTCAGTAGGTCTAGTTTCACTCACTGTAATGCCCAATTTTTCTGCAACTCCTGGTGCATTGATGTGATTAACTGATTCTTCACCGCATGCTATTTCTAGGAATCCTTTTAGTGCGGATCTTGTGATAAGAGAGGTGTCCAATTCAGCAACTTTCCCAGTATAACTGATATTTAGTGTTTCGTTTCCCTTTGATGCGACTTGGGAAAGCATTTTCCCCATCGCTTCCGCAAGATTAAGGTGCGGTTCTAGCATTTTTGCGGTTTTGCTATCGACACTAGGTGTGTTGACGGAATTAATAATGGTGCCATCTACCAAAAAATTTCTTACGTTTCTGGCGATTTCAATTCCTACATTTTCTTGAGCTTCGTTGGTAGAGGCCCCAAGATGAGGGGTGAAGATAATTTTTTTTGACTCCAGTAAAGGATATCCTTCAGGAGGTGGTTCACTTTCTTCGTAAACATCTAAAGCTGCACCAGCTATTTCGCCCTCATTTATTGCTTCTAGTAAAGCATTTTCATCTATAAGCCCACCCCTAGCGCAGTTGATTATACGAACATCTTTTTTACACATAGTTAATCGTTCTTTATTGATTATGTGCTTGGTCTCTTCAGTTAGGGGCATGTGAAGAGTAATGAAATCAGCTCCTTTAACTATTTCATCGACATCTTCAAAGAGCTCAACTTGAAGTGCTTTTGCTCTACTAGGCGAAAGATAAGGATCATATGCTGTTACTTTCATTCCGAATGCTACGGCCCGTTTGGCAAACTCAGTGCCGATCCTTCCCATGCCTAAAATAGCTAATGTTTTATTATTCAATTCAACACCTTTGTAGTCTTTCCGTCCCCATCCTCCATTGACTACAGTTGAATGAGCTTGAGGAATATTTCTGGAAAGTGAAGCCATTAAAGCAAAAGCATGTTCAGCAGTCGAAATGGTATTTCCAGCAGGAGTGTTCATTACAATTACTCCATTTTTAGTAGCTGTTGGTATTGAAATATTGTCAACTCCTACGCCTGCTCGGCCAACAATTTTTAAGTTTCCGGCAGCATTAATAACTTCTTCTGTAATTTTTGTTTGAGACCGAACGATTATTGCCTCATACAAGGCTGCATCATTCAATAGTTCATCTTCACTAATGCCTATACGAACATCTACATCTAAAGCTGGATCAGATTTGAGTTCTTCAATACCTGCATCAGCAATTGGATCAGCAACTAAAACTTTGTGTTTTGACATGACGCGCCATAATCAGAGTAAGAGGTCCAAATGTCAATTAGAGTAAGTTTAAAAATAACGAAAAAGTCTATATTTCGTGGAAACTCTTAAATAACTCTTAAATATTCACATCTTCTATACTTGAACTTTTCTGATGTAAGTTCAGAATCTGGCATTAATTGATTTGTTTCTAAATGCCTAATAAGAAAACCGCTAAGAAAAAAGGGACCACTGCGAAGAAAGCGGTCACAAAGAAAACTGCAAAAACTAAAAAGCCCAAGTATAAACCTCGTCAGTTTTCCTCTCAAGTTGTTGATGGGGATGATCGGGCTCCAAGTAGATCAATGCTTTATGCAGTCGGCTTTCGAAAAGACGATTTTACGCGTTCCCAGGTCGGTATAGCATCCACCTGGGCTGACGTAACGCCATGTAATATGCATATTGATAAATTGGCGCGAGAAGCAGAGAAAGGAGTAAACTCAACTGGTGGTAAAGGAGTAATATTTAATACCATTACTATGTCAGATGGGATTTCGATGGGCACTGAGGGAATGAAATTATCATTAATCTCCAGAGAGGTTATAGCTGATTCTATTGAGACCGTGTGTGTGGGCATGGGCTATGATGGTGTTGTTATGGTTGGTGGGTGTGATAAAAATATGCCCGGGTGCATGATTGCAGCTGCAAGAATGGACAGACCTGCGGTCTTTGTATATGGAGGAACCATAAGGCCTGGTGACCATAGGGGAAATGATGTAGATATTGTTTCTGTTTTTGAAGCAGTTGGTAAGAGAGCTGCCGGTGAGATTAATAGTCTTCAACTAGAAGCCATAGAGGAATGCGCCATTCCTGGGGCAGGATCTTGTGGAGGAATGTATACGGCTAATACTATGGCTAGTGCGATTGAGGCTATGGGTATGAGCTTGCCTAATAGTTCTTCTCAAATGGCAGTGCACTCTGACAAGATGCGCGACGCAATGGATGCAGGTGCAGCTGTAAATTACCTACTAGAAAAAGGGATCAGACCTTCTGATATAATGACTAAGGAAGCTTTCGAAAATGCTATAATAATGGTCATAGTATTGGGAGGTTCAACTAATGCAGTGTTGCACCTTTTGGCTATGGCTCACGCTGCAAATATTCCATTAAACATTGATGATTTTACAAGATTGGGAGAAAAAACTCCAGTGCTTGCAGATTTAAAGCCTAGTGGCAAAAACGTAATGGAAAAACTTGTTCATATTGGAGGTACTGTTCCTTTAATGAGAACCCTTGTTAAAGAAGGGATTATGCATGGGGATTGCCTGACAGTTACCGGAAAAACTCTGAAGCAAAATGTTAATCGTTCAGATCTTAGGTATCCTGCAGGACAGGACATTATATACCCGCTAAATGATCCCGTTAAGAAATCGAGTCACTTAGTAATTTTAAGAGGTAATATTGCTCCAGAAGGAGCGGTTGCTAAAATTAGTGGTAAAGAAGGAGAAAGCTTTACAGGAAAGGCTCGTGTTTTCGACTCTGAAGATGATGCTCAGAAAGCAATACTTGCTGGTAAGATTGTTGCTGGTGACGTGGTCGTTATAAGGTATGAAGGACCAAAGGGTGGACCTGGAATGCGTGAAATGCTTGGACCAACATCAGCAATTATGGGCAGGGGACTCGGCAAGGATGTTGCTTTGATTACTGATGGTAGATTTAGTGGTGGAACGCATGGATTTGTAGTTGGTCACATTACTCCTGAGGCGTTTAATGGAGGACCAATAGCCCTTTTAAAAGATGGAGATCAAATCACTATTGATGCTTCAAAAAGCGTTGTTGAGGCTGATGTAAGTGATGCTGAATTGAAAAAAAGAGCAAAAGATTGGGAAAAACCTTCTCCTCGATACACGAGAGGAGTTTTGGCCAAATATGCCTCTACCGTTTCATCAGCTTCAGAGGGAGCCGTTACTGACAAGGAGCTAGAACTTTAGTCCTACTATTGCTTCCATTTGAATTTGGAAATACCCTTAAGTTCACGAACAAATATTTCATCTCCACAAAGGGCAAGGTGAGCCCACGTCGATTGATCTGAAACTTTTTTAGTATCTATTATCTTAAACTCCTTTGGAGTTAGGGAGAAAATCAATAATTCTCCATCTGCCTTTAATGCTAATACAGAATCTCCTTTGGCAACAAGAGAGGCGTAATCACTATGTTTTTTCTCAGAACTCCACATGACCTTACCTGAATTTGCTTCGAAACAGTGAAACCTCTTATCCCTTCCATGCATGTAAACATATCCTTTGTGGCTGATTGGCGAAGACATATAGCCCTCAGTTTTATTGGTCCAAGTTTTGGAAACCTCTAGGCCTTTGGGCTTTGTAGATACCGTGAAAAGAAAACTGCCTCCTCCGTAACTACTTGTAAATAATGAATCTCCTATGACCGTTGGGGTTAAAATATTCATTCCTCTAAAAGCTTTGACTTTGTAGCGCCACAGTACTTTTCCTGTTTCTAAGTCAAGACCTGCAATCTCTTCTCTAGTCTGAGTGAGTAGTTGATTTTTGCCTCCAACTTCTGCAATTATTGGAGAGGAAAAGGCACTGCCTGACATTGCTCTGTCATCTTTCATTGCTCCCCATACCTTTTTGCCGTCAGAGCATTTAAGTTTGACCACCTGAGCTCCAGCCTGAATGTAGAGATGATCACCCAAAATTACCGGTGAGGATACAAAACCAAAAGTTGGAACCGTTGATTTTTCAGTTTTAACAAAATCTATTTTCCATTTTTCTTTACCTGTTTGAGCGTCTAATGCAACGAGGACATCCCTGATTCCACCAACATATAAAGTGCCATTATCATAAACTGGGGTAGATCGCACCCAACTTCCATTTTTTCTGGCAAAGAATGGAACTTTCATGGCTCCCTCCCAGGAAGTTTCCCAGAGTTGTTTGCCCGTTTTTCTGTCGAACGCTCTGGTGATCTCGTACGTCTTGTCTTTGGTTTCTACTGTAAATACTTTATCTGCAGTTATTATCGGACTCGAATAGCCCTCGGCTAGAGGTTTATTCCAAACCTTTTCGATACCTTTCAAATTTTTAGGCCACTCAAATGACTGATCTTCTATGATACCGTTTCTATTTGGACCTCTCCATTGTTCCCAAGTGGGGGAATTCGCCAAAATAGATTGGATTGAGATAATTCCAAGGGTAAGGAGAGCTAATTTTGTTTTCATATTGAAATAAACGGAATAACCCAAAACTCAGATCTACAATTTATTGAAATTATCGATCAGTGGGTTTTCCCGTCTTAAATCTCTCGAGTTGGCGTTTTACTTGTTTATCACCATCTAGCAATTCAACCGCTTTTTTTGATATTTCTATGGCCTTTGTGCGATCACCTAACTGAAAATAAACTTCGGCTAATGTATCAAGAAATGCTCCGTTATCTGGGTCTATACTGACGGCCTTGTTGGCATGAGCCAGTGCTTCATCCAAATTTTTTGCACATCTGGATAATAACCAAGCATGATTATTATTGTGCTGACCGTGATCAGGGAAACGATTTACAGTTGATTTTGAAATCGAATAGGTGGTTTGAAATAATTTGTCTGCACCCTCTGAATTCCCACCGTCAACCAACAATTGATATATGTCCTCTAGCATTGAGCTGTCAGATGGATTGATTTTTTGTAGTTCTTCAAGTCTTCTTTCTGCATCCTTTATTCTGCCATCTGATATTTCTATTTTTGTTTTAGTTATTTCTAGATCCACTAAGTAACTTAATGATCTTCTGGGCGATAAAACACTGTTTGCATTAACGGGTCTCATTTTGGAAAGCATGTAAAATTCCAAAGATTTAGAATACTGTTTAAGATCTTTTGAGTTTATGCTTTGATCAAAGTATCGGCGGCGAAGCGCTTCAGGATGAACGCTTTCTCTTGGAGAAGCAATGCCTAGTATTATATTATCTTGAATGCGTGCTAATGCATCATCCTCATTTTGCCACATTGTAGTTGCCAGATGGTGGCGTTTAGTTAGTTCACCTGTTGATATTAAAGAAGCGATTTTTTTTAGTTTTTGACCTTCTTCTTTTTGGCCAATTGCCTCCATAGCAACTCCTTTGAGGTATAATGGAATGGGATCTGATTTTTTGCTTTCACATGCCTTGTCATATTGTATGACTGCTTTTTCTGGCATGCCTGCTTTCATTAGAACGTCACCATACTTCATGAAGTGATATCCTACTGCCTCGCCACCAATAAGTTCTAGCCATAGTTTAGTTGCATCGACAGTTAATTCCCATTTTTCATGTAAACGTGCTAAGTCTCTGGCCCCTCTGATGAGTTCTTTTTTCATGGCCAAATTCTTTTCATCCTTAGCGAATGAAAAAAAAGATTTGATGCATTGATCTGCAAGGTTTATCTGATTTTCATTTTGATTTTCAAGATCAAATAAAGACTCCATCCTAGAGAGTTTTTGTTCTGAACTCTCATTTGGATATTCCGATGTTATAAATTTCCAACAGGTTCTACCAAGCCATGAGTACTCAGCTCGTAGTTGAAAATAACCTTCAACTATTTCTTCTGGAGGCTCTCTTTTCATAGCTTCCAGCGCATGTCTTTTTGCTAGTTTATTTAAGCCTATCATTCTTTCCCACTGAATTAGTTGGATTAGACTGTTATTTTTACGGATAAGTATTTCTTTTATTTTCTCCAATATTCTTTCAGCTTCATCAATTTGACCTGTGATGTAGCAGGCACTAGCTAATTGACCTACAGGGAATAATGATTCTTGTAATTCACCTTCATTTTTCGCCTTAAATGAACTTTCGTAATTCTGAAGCCATTTAGAATAAGGTCCTTTCTTCTTTTGAATTCCTATTGAATTAAATGCTTCGTCAAAATTATACCTCCAAAGTTCCATATCAAAAATTTCCTTTCCTTTCACCTTCTTAGTTAAACTAAAGGCTGCGATTGCTTCACCATTTATTACTAAAGCATTGATGCATCTTCCAAGCTCATCTTTCATTGCCATAGCATATTCTTCAATGCTGCTTTTAATTCTATTAAATCTTTCCATGTCGCCTGAAAGTCTGGCTGCTGCAGCGGAAAATCCTAGGGAATCAATAGTTTTTCTAGTAGGGTCAACAAATGAATTTGCATAAGAGATTAAATCTCCACCAGCTGATAGAGAATGACGTGCTCTGGTTTTGTCTCCTAATTGTTCAAAAATAGTTGCCGCTTCCTGATAGTCTCCTTTTGCTCTTAGCATCCATGCGAGTATTTCTGCATCAAGGTTAGAATTTTTAGCAGCGATTCTTTTTTTACTAATTGCAGATTCGATTTGGTTTGTTTCGACTAGGAAACTTGCATAATTTCGCATCCCATTATGATCCAGTGCAGCAACTTCTAAGAGTTGTCCAGCTTCATCAATTTTATTTTCTAATATGAGAGAAGGTACTTGCTCAGAGATATTTCTACTAACAATTTGAGCGACCATTTTTCTTATTCCTATGTCGTTCTCTCTTTTTATCAGTTTCATTAAAAGTTCAGTCTTTCCGAGTTCAGCCATTTTGATGATAGCGGCTTCTTTTTTTACTCCGACCCCTGAACGATAATCATTAATTAACTTCGCGATGTCCTCTGGAGTATCCGGGTAAAGACCTAGTTCAAATTCTTCTAAAATCTTGGTGCCTCTGTAGCGCAATTCTGGACCTCCATTTTTTAGCGCATCTCTAAGTAAGGGCTCAGCGCTTTTACCAAATTTCCATAATTTCTGAGTTGCTGATTCTCTAATTTTAAAATTATCAGAACCGATTTTTTTGATGGTTTCTAGTATTTCCTTTTTTTGCGATTCTGGTGTCTCATTATCAGATTCCTCTGCTGATACCTTGATGAATGTAAATGCAACCAACAATGCAGTTGTTATGGATAATGATTTTTTGGGCTGCAATAAGGCCATGCTTCTATATATAATTGCTAAATACAGGGAATGAAAACCTCAAAATTTCATGTGTAAGCCTATAAATTGTTTCAATCAATTGTTTTTCGGTTTTGACTAGCTCGTTGACTTAGCTATTCTAATGATGCATATCCAAATTATGACTAAGTTTATTGTTTTTCTTTCAACATTAATTTGTTTCAATTTATCCGCACTTTCAGAAGAATTAAAAGTGGGAATTGTTGATATGACTAGAGTCTTTGGTGAGTATTATAAGACCAAAGAAGTTGAGAAAGAAATCGAGAAGAAGAAGGAAATTGCCAGAAGTGAGGTCAATGAGAGGGATGGAGAATTAAAAGAAAAGATGAATGAGTTAAAGGCTCTAGAGAAAGAAATTACGGATCCAGTTAGCAGTAGGGAGGTTAGAGCAAATGCACAGAAAAAGGCTCAAAAAGTGACTGAAGAGGCAAGAGCAATGCGTGATGAAGTTTTGGGATTTGCGAGAAAGAGAGAGATGCAATTATTAGAAATGTCGAAAAGAAAACGTGAAGTTATTCTAGAGGAAATTCAGAGCGTAGTGAAATCACACTCGACCGCTGAAGGTTATGATCTTGTTTTTGATAAATCCTCAAAGAGCACTAGAGGAATTAGTTTTCTTCTTTATTCCAAAGATGCCAATGATTTTAGTTCAAAAATGATCACTCGCCTCAATGACAAAAGCTCCGAGTGATTTATCGATATTTTGTATCGATAATTTGAATCACTTTTTCAAGATATTATTAATGCCGCCCCAAATAATTAGAAATGAATCTTAATAAAATTGTTGAGGCGTTACTTTTTGCCTCTCGAGAACCGGTTGATTCCAAAAAAATTGCAAAAATAATTCGTAAGGTCTCCAAGAGGGAGGAAGCGGAACAGGAAATGTGTTCTGTAAAATATACAGAAATTGATGAGGTAATTGAGAAGTTAAATAAGGGATACGATAGAAAAAAATCTCCCTACCTAATACAAGAAAGATCAACAGGTTGGAGGATTTATACTAGAATTGAATATGCTTCATACATTAGAGAATTATTTCCAGACCAAAAACCAACAAGATTAAGTGCTCCAGCTTTGGAAACTTTAGCGATTGTTGCGTACAGGCAACCAATCACTAAAGCCGCCATTGAGGCAGTTAGGGGGGTCAACGTTGATGGAGTTTTACAATCCCTGATAGAAAGAGGATTAGTTAGTATTGCAGGAAGGTCGGATTTGCCTGGCAAGCCATTTTTATATGAAACTTCGCGCAATTTTCTTGAACATTTTGGAATTAAAAATGTAGAAGATTTGCCAAATTCGGCGGAGCTTAGAAGTGTTGATCTGCCTCAACCGGAATCGGAAAAAGAGAATGATGAACAGCTTTCTCTTTCTGAAGTAGCTAAAGATTCACAAAATGAATCTGAGCCTACTGAAAATGAGGATGAAAAAGAATCTGAATGATTCTTTTAAATGATAAATAATTATAGCTAAAAGGGATAACTGACCGATTGTTAGCGTCATTATTGGAAACTTCAAAAAGGATAATTAATGTCTCTGGACGATATAAGAAAAAAAATCGATACGCTTGATTCAAAGCTATTAGAGCTTTTAAACGAGCGGGCTGATTTAGTTCATGAGGTAGGAGAAATAAAAAAGAAAGACGGCATCGAGATTTATGCTCCTGAAAGGGAGGAGAGTTTACTAAAGAGCTTGGTAAAAAAAAGTAAGGGTCGCCTTAGTGAAACTTCCATCAGGGCAATATATCGTGAAATTATGTCTGCAGCACTTTCTCTGGAGGAAGACTTGAAGATTGCCTATTTAGGTCCGCAAGGTACATGGACTCACCAGGCAGCTATCAGTAAATTTGGCCACAGTGTTGAATATTCGCCACAAGAAAGTTTAGCCGGGGTTTTTGATTGTGTAGCTAGAAAAAAAGCTGATTATGGTGTTGTACCAATTGAGAATTCTACTGAAGGAGCTGTTAATCATACCTTAGATATGTTTGCAGATTCTCCTCTTAGAATATGTGCTCAAATTCTTTTGCCTATCGAAAATGCTCTGATGACAAAGATTTCTCGAGAAGATATAACTAAATTATATTCTCATCCACAAGTCTTCGGCCAATGCCGTAATTGGATACAAAAGAATTTTCCAAGCGCTGAGCTTGTGGAAGTTTCAAGTACTACTAGGGCAGCAGAATTGATTGGAGATCAAAGTGATGCTGCCGCTCTTGGTGGCCGATTGGCCGCAGAATTAAATGATTTAGAAGTTTTAGAAGAAAATATTCAGGACAAGGCCACCAATACTACAAGATTTTTGGTTCTGAGCCATAAGATGTGTCCGCCAACTGGTAATGATCGAACTTCTGTAATGTTTTCTGTAAGGGATAAGGCTGGATCGTTATTCAAAGCTTTAGAGCCCTTCAATGAGTTTCACATAAATATGTCAAAAATAGAAAGTCGCCCCTCTAAGCAGCGGGAGTGGGAGTATTTTTTCTTTGTTGATATTGCTGGTCATTGTGAAGATCCGAAGCTTTCAGAGGCACTTCATAACTTAGAGGAGCATTGTAACTTTATAAAAGTTCTCGGAAGTTATCCAGATTCTGAGTCAAAATAGGCATTATTATTGCTATATTTAACAATAATTTCCTAAAAAAACGCTAAAACTAGTGTCATTAAGGAAACGTTTAATAAATTATTAATTCTTATGCATTCTTACTTGGTTTTTATCAGTTGCTTGGTAGATTATGCGCCCTTTTTACAGGTTTTCTGGGAAGGGTAAAATTCCGCTATCTTTCCTTTTTATCCCGAGGGTAATCAAGGAAAGCTAAAAACCACCTCAATTTAACATCTCCACAACAAATTATGTCATTTAAGACATTTCCAAAAAAACAAGGCCTCTACGATCCAGCTTTCGAAAAAGATAGCTGTGGTGTTGGATTTGTTGCTAACATGAAGGGGGTGCCTGATCATCAAATTGTCTTAGACGCCCTAGAAATGCTTGTAAGGATGGAGCATCGGGGAGGATGTGGATGTGAACCCAACACTGGGGATGGAGCCGGTATACTAGTAGGATTACCTGAAGGGTTTTTAAGAAAAGTAGCCAAGTCTGATTTAGATTTAGATTTACCTGAAAAAGGTCAATTTGGAGCAGGTCTTGTATTTCTTCCAAAAGATGAAAATGAAAGAAAGAAATGCATCACTGAGGTAGAAAAAATCATCAGTGAGCACGGACAGGTTTGTTTGGGTTGGAGAGATGTCCCTGTTTGTACCGAGGAAGCAAACGTTGGCCCTGCCGCCAGAGCAGCTGAGCCGGACATTAAACAATTATTTATAGGTGCAGCTGATGGTATTGAGGGGGATGATTTTGAGAGGCAGTTGTATCTCATTAGAAAGCGATCAAGTCACCAACTTCGATTCGATTATGAGCTCAATGAAAGACTACTTTTTTACATTTGTAGTCTTTCATCAAAGGTGATGATTTACAAAGGTATGCTAAATACTGCTCAAGTGTTGAAGTATTTCAAAGATCTTCAAAATCCTGACTTCGAAACGCACTTGGCGATGGTTCATTCGCGATTTTCAACTAACACCTTCCCAAGTTGGGATCGTGCTCAGCCATTCAGGTTCATGAGTCATAATGGTGAGATTAATACTCTCAGAGGTAACATTAATGCGATGCGATCAAGAGAAGGTACTTTAAAGACAGATCTCTTTGGAGAACATCTTTCAAAGTTATACCCAATCATGGAGGACGAATGCTCCGATTCAGGTAATTTTGATAACGCTCTTGAATTTCTATTGATGTCGGGTCGCTCATTGCAGGAAGCTGTTCTTTTAATGGTTCCTGAGGCATGGCAGAAACATAAGCAAATGGATCAGGATAAGCGTGATTTTTATGAATATAATTCGAATATCATGGAACCATGGGATGGGCCTGCCTCAATTGTCTTTACCGATGGTAAGTATATCGGTGCGGTTCTTGATAGAAATGGTCTTAGACCTAGTCGCTATTATTTGACCAAAGACGATCGCGTCATTATGGGCAGTGAAGTTGGTGTTGTTGATGTTGATCCTAAAGACATTGTTGCAAAAGGAAGATTACAACCAGGAAAAATGTTCTTGGTTGATTTTGAAAAAGGCAAGATGGTTCCGGATGATGAGATAAAATCAGAGTTCTCTACACAAAGGCCATATGGCGAATGGCTAAGAAACCAAAAAATTTCTCTCGATGATTTAGAGGCTTCTTCAAACTTCCCGGGCCTTTCTGAAGATAATTTATTACAAAGGATGCAAGCCTTTGGATTTACTGCGGAGACCATGCAGTTTATGTTGCTTCCAATTGTAAATGAAAAGCGTGACCCTCTTGGGTCAATGGGTAATGATGCTGCTCTCGCTTGTTTGAGTGACAAGCCCAGAATGCCTTATGATTATTTTAGACAATTATTTGCTCAGGTTACAAACCCTGCAATCGATTCTATTCGAGAAGAAGTCATCATGTCTCTGGAATGCTTCATAGGACCCGAAAGGAACCTTTTGGAGACTACAGAAAAGCATGCGCAAAGACTCAGTCTTCAGCATCCTATTCTCACTAATAAGCAATTACATTCCTTGAAAAATATGGATCATAAGGGATGGAAATCAAAAGTCATTGACATTACTTTTCCTCGCTCCGAAGGAATTAGTGGAGTTAAAAAAACGATCGATAGAATATGTTTAGAGGCCAAAGAAGCCATAAATAATGGCTATAGTCTGGCAATATTGAGTGATAGAAATATTTCCGGTGACCGTGTGCCTTTAAGTACTTTACTTGCCAGTGGTGCAGTTCATCAATATTTGGTTAAGAATGCTTTAAGGACACAGATTGGACTTGTTTTAGAAACAGGCGAAGCCAGAGAGGTTCATCACCATTGTCTTTTGGTGGGCTATGGGGCTGACGCTATAAATCCATATTTAGCATTCGAGGCTCTCTGGAAATCCAGAAGAGATGGTATCATGGATCCCGGTGAATTTAAGGATGATAGTTCATTGGAAGAGGCTTATTTGAAGGGCGTTGCCAAAGGTATGTTAAAGGTCATGGCCAAAATGGGTATATCTACATTGCATTCATATAAGGGTGCACAAATCTTTGAGGCAGTTGGCCTCAAAGATGATGTGATAGATTTATGCTTCAGGGGCACTGCTAGTCGTGTACAAGGTCTTGACCTAAGTGAGTTAGCCGAGGAAATGCTAAGGAGACATGCTCTTGGTTATCCTCCGCGGGACGGAGTCAAGTTGCCAACTCTTCCTAATCCGGGAGAATTTCATTGGAGGGCTGATGGAGAGAAGCACATGTGGAACCCCGAATCCATATCAGCTCTGCAAGTTGCTGCAAGAAACAACAATTTTGAATCATACAAACAATTTTCCAATCACATTAACAACAGTAATAAGGCACTCTGCGCTCTTCGGGGTTTAATGGAATTCAAACCTGAGGCTAATGGTGGATCAATTTCAATCGATGAAGTTGAACCTGCCTCGGAAATAGTTAAGCGCTTTTGTACTGGGGCAATGAGCTTTGGGTCGATTTCGGCTGAAGCTCACGAAGGCCTAGCGATTGCGATGAATAGATTGGGTGGTAAAAGCAACACTGGAGAAGGAGGTGAGGATCCCGAGAGGTTCAAGCCTTTGCCCAACGGAGATTCTAAAAGATCAGCAATTAAACAAATCGCTTCTGGGCGGTTTGGAGTAACTATTTGGTATCTAACCAATGCGGACGAACTGCAAATCAAAGTTTCACAAGGAGCCAAGCCGGGTGAAGGTGGAGAACTTCCTGGCAAAAAAGTCGATGATAACATTGCTCGCATTAGACACAGTACTCCTGGAGTTGGTTTAATTAGCCCTCCTCCTCACCACGATATCTATTCAATTGAGGATCTTGCACAACTCATCCATGACCTAAAGAATGCAAACCGTCATTCAAGAGTGAGTGTTAAACTGGTTTCTGAAGTAGGTGTTGGCACTGTTGCTTCTGGAGTAACAAAAGCCAAAGCTGATCACATTGTTATTGCTGGAGAGACTGGGGGAACCGGTGCTTCTCCATTGACCAGCATCAAACACGCTGGATTGCCATGGGAGCTTGGCGTTGCTGAAACACACCAAACACTCGTCCTAAATGACCTCAGGAGTCGTGTTGTCATTCAGACTGATGGTGGGCTTAAGACTGGAAGAGACGTCGTTATAGCTGCTCTTTTGGGTGCTGAAGAAATGGGCTTTGCAACTGCTCCTTTAATAACAATGGGCTGTATAATGATGCGAAAGTGTCACCTTAATACCTGTCCTGTTGGAATAGCCACACAAAACAAAGAGTTGAGGAAGAAATTTAACGGTTCACCGGACTATGTAGTGAATTATCTTTTCATGGTTGCAGAAGAAGCCCGTACGATAATGGCGGATCTTGGATTTAGAAACATAAACGAAATGATCGGTCGTGTTGATGCCTTGGAAATGCAGAAAGCAATTGATCATTGGAAAGCAGACGGGATAGACCTATCATCAATCCTAACACCTGCCGAAAAACCACATCCTGATGTCGGAACCTATTGCACAGAGTCTCAAGACCATGGGCTTGATGAGGTTCTTGATATGAAGTTATTAGAGTTAGCCAAGCAAACTCTTGAAAATGGTAGTCCGGTAAGCATCGAATTGCCAATCATCAACACTGATAGAACAGTAGGTACAATACTAAGCAATGAAGTAGCTAAATCTCAAGGAGGTAATATACTTCCAGAAGATACTATCAAAATTAAGTTCAAAGGCTCAGCAGGGCAAAGTCTCGGTGCTTTTCTAGCGCAGGGAATAAGTATTGATTTGGAGGGTGATGCCAATGATTACGTAGGAAAAGGTCTTTCAGGTGGAAAAATTGCAATTTATCCTCCTGACTCTTCGGATTTTGTTCCTGAACAAAATATAATCGCTGGAAATGTTTGCCTTTATGGAGCAACAGGGGGTAAAGCATTTTTTAGAGGGCACGCTGCAGAAAGGTTTTGCGTCCGAAACAGCGGGGCTCAAGCAGTTATCGAGGGCGTTGGAGATCACGGATGCGAATACATGACTGGAGGACGTGCAGTTATCCTTGGACCGACAGGTCGAAATTTTGCCGCAGGAATGTCTGGTGGGGTGGCGTACATTTGGGATCCTAATAATGAATTCCCGCCTAACTGCAATATGGAGATGGTCAATCTTGAAAAAGTTTCAGACCAAGAAGATATCGAAGAACTTAGATCTTTGATAACTGAGCATGAAGAGGTTACTGGCTCTTCAGTTGCAAATTATATTTTAAAAGATTGGGACAAATCACTAAGTTGTTTTGTCAAAGTGATGCCTACTGATTACAAAAGAGTTTTGGAAGAACGTAAACAAGCCGCAAACAAAGAACTAGTTGCATAGAGTTAAACAATATGGGAAAACCGACAGGATTTTTGGAACATGAGCGTGAGGCTGTGCCTTATCGAGATCCCCTCGATCGTTTGAATGATTATGGCGAGATTAATACTCGTCCTTCTGAAAAGCATCTTCAAACTCAAGGATCAAGATGTATGGATTGTGGTGTCCCATTCTGCCAGTCAGGAAATGGTTGCCCGATTGATAATTTAATACCCGAGTGGAATCATTTGGTTTATCAAAAGAGATGGAGAGAGGCAATCGATAGGCTTCATAAAACTAACAACTTCCCAGAATTTACCGGTCGAGTATGTCCAGCCCCATGTGAAGGATCATGTGTTTTGGGAATTACTAATCCACCTGTAACCATCAAAAATATTGAAAACACCATCATTAATAAAGCTTTTGAAGAGGGCTGGGTTTCATCAAATTCACCAAAAGAACGCACTGGAAAAAAAGTAGCAATCGTTGGCTCAGGTCCAGCTGGATTGGCTGCAGCCGATCAGCTGAATAAAGTTGGTCATGAAGTCACTGTTTACGAAAGGGCTGACAGGATTGGCGGTTTGTTGATGTATGGGATTCCAAATATGAAATTGGATAAGGATGTTGTTGAGCGTCGTGTTTCCTTAATGCGTGATTCAGGAATTAAATTTGTTACTTGTGCACACGTTGGCAAAAAAGATGATTTTGAAAACGGGCACATGACTCAAATTATGGAGGAGAATGGATCTAAGATTAAGTACATTGATCCCAACGATTTATTCAAAGAGCATGATGCTCTTTTGATGGCAACAGGTGCTACTAAGCCATTCGATCCTACGGGACGGAATCCTGGTCGGGAGTTGAAAGGTATTCAGTTCGCTATGGATTTTTTAACTCGTAATACCAAGAGTCTTTTGGATTCTAATCTCGAAAACGGTGAATATACGTCAGCCAAAGATAAGAATGTTATTGTTATAGGTGGAGGTGATACAGGAGCTGATTGTATAGGAACTTCACTTAGGCACGGATGTAAGGAGGTTGTAAACTTTGAATTACTTGATAAGCCTCCCAAGGAAAGAGCGGCCAACAATCCTTGGCCCCAGTGGCCACGTATCTATCGTCTTGATTATTCTCATGCTGAAAATAAAGCAAAAAACGGTAATGATCCGCGAGCTTATCATGTTTTAGCAAAGGAATTTATCGGAGATGAAAACGGTAATGTTAAAGCTGTTAAAACTGTCGAAGTTGATTGGTCTAGTCCTGTTGAGAATGGTCCTCCATTTAGTGAAATAGAGGGATCTGAAAAAGAGTGGCCAGCGGACCTTGTTCTTCTTGCCACTGGATTTGTTGGACCTGAACTAGAAGTAGGCGACATGTTAGGTGTTGAAAAGCAAAATCCTCGTGGTAATTGGGAAACCTTCGCTGGTGAGCATGGAGAATTCACATCCAACATAGAAGGTGTCTTTACGGCGGGTGATTGTCGTCGAGGTCAATCTCTTGTTGTGTGGGCAATTAATGAAGGGCGAGGTGCTGCAAGGGCGATTGACATTTATTTGATGGGAAGCAGCTTGCTTCCTGCTCCTGGCGTCACCCAGGGTGGAGTGGTTGCAAATGTCTAAGCGCGGATAATAGTTTATTAGAAATAATCATACGAAATAGTGTGATGCCTTTGGAATCAAACGAGCCCTGCCCTTTTCTTCCGAAGATTGTGAAAAAAGTTACAGCTTCTGACTCTCGAGCTTTAGGTGATTCAAAAGGTTTAGACTTTTATAAACTTTGTCT
>JACETS010000020.1 GCA_013911195.1 Verrucomicrobiales bacterium
TTTTGATTCTGAAAATGAATTAACGATAACGCCTGAGATTGAGCGAGATTAATCATTTTCTGATTTCGCTGGTGTAGTTATTGTATTTCCGAGTATCTCCTTAAATTTTTCTCGTTGTCTTGCACTCAAATCAGTGGACTGAAGAGCAGAACGTGCGGCATTTGGATCAACTTCATGCCAACTATCGATGACCTCTTCCATCAAGTGAGTCTGATAACCTTCATTTCCTACACTATTTGCCCATGATAATGCTGAGGCTGGATCATTGTCTGATATGTTTCTTACTAATTCACCTGTGGCGGCGTCTCGTGCCTTACCGGCTGGCATGTCGGCTATCCATTCACTCGCTGACAGACTGTCATATTTTAACCATCTGTCTGCAACTCTCTCTACGGCCTGACGACGGATATTATCTGATTCGGGAAGTTCAATGGCCCACTCTGCTGCCGCTTCTGGGTTGGCAGAAGCCCATCTGTCGGCCACTCTTTGCGCAGCTTCATGTTTAATATGATGCGATTCGGGCAGATCAGCTATCCATTCGGCGGCTTCCTCGGGATTGGTAGAAGCCCATCTTTCTGCAACCTCACTAGCTATGTCTCTGTGCAGTCTGCCTCCAGTCCCATCACTTGATAGGGAGGATGATATTTCAGATAGAACCTCGGCGGCCTGCTTCGGATCATAATCGGCTATTTCTTCGATGATGGATCTCGTGGCCCGGTTTCTGTCCTCATCTTGCATGCTGAGTGCCCATTCTAAACTTTCTGAAGTCTCTTGCCGTGCCCATCGACGGGCAACTGATTCAATGACTCCGTGCCTTTCGTAAGGATTTTTAATGTTCAACGCAAATTCACTCGCTGCGCTTGGGTCTGTCCTTGCCCAAACGCCAACCGAACCCCGCAAAGCTCGCTGCCTAAGTGTAGGATCCTGAAGGTTACTCGCCCAGTCAATGGCGGCCTGCTGATCCCGTTCTGCCCAGATATGCCCTGTTGCATGAACAAGATCTAGACTGCGCCTTGATTTAGGAATTTGAGTGACATAATCGGCTGCGCCCGTTGGATTTGTTCGTGCCCAGCCATGGATAATTTCTTCAACTGCTATAAATTGTTCTGAGGGCACTAATGTGTCAGACCAGGCAAGTGCGGATTTCGGATCTTTGCGTCCCCAGTGAGAGGAGACTCGGTGGATGAATTCACGGCGTCGTCTACCGGCGGGTAATTGTTCTAAAACTGAACTGACTTGCGCGGCGGTTATTCGCTTACCTCTTTCTATTTGATCTATCAGATTATCGATCGGATCCCGCTCTTGATTATCGAAAGGATTTTCCGCTTCTTCTGAACCATCATTGCCACGATTATTTTGTTGTTTTCTTGAAGAATAATTCGAAGCGTTGCTATTAGAAATTTTTGAAGAATTAGCATTCTGAGTTTCATCAGAATTCTTGTTAATTTCTGACGGCTTTGAAGAAAAAACAAATCTGTCAGCAATGATGCCGAAACCAAAAGATATCATCGCTATGATAATAAAGCTGGTCTTGTAATTCATTCTTAGTGTTCCAATTTATAATTCAAAAGTCCTAGATAATTTTATCTTCCCCTTCTATTAGGAATGTGTCAATCATCACTTCTGAGAGACCCGGGGATTAAAACTGAATAAGTTTCCTAAAAATTTGAGGGTGACTAGTGTTTAGCTATTATTTTATTTTAAAGGTTTCATTTTTTCCCGTCCAATACTTAAGGGTAAATAAACTTTCGAAATGACCTGAACTTATGGCCTGACCTGTTCTTATGATTATCCCAGCGATGAGAAAAATCACTATTCCTATGAAAACAAAAGAGTGCTTGCCTTGACAAAAAGCATTAAACAAAAAATAAGGGCCAACCAATACGGTTAAGAAAGAGGAGACGAACATGAATGGCAAATATATTAAAGTACCTAGGCAACTACCCTGTTTAATCATTTTATTCTTTTAGTTTATTTTTATTAACTTCGAGGTGTTAACAAAGCTTATTAGAATTTAAAGGTTTCCTCTTTTCCCATCCAATATTTAAGGCTGACTAATTTTCTAAATTCTCCATGTCCACAAGCTTGGGCTATTCTTATTAGAAACCCACCAAATAAAAAAAAGACGAATCCGTAAAAAACTACGTTAGTAAATCCTCCAGAGAATCCCGCAATTAAGCCGCCTATGAGAAAAAAAGGACCAAATAAAAAGTAAAACAAATACCCGATTCCACCAATAACTAACGCTATAAAGTAACAGAAGAGAGAAAACACCATATCAGCTATTGGGTGTTTTGATTTTTCCACACTCATTAATATTATCCCATAATATCAGTCACTACCTTACCGTGGACATCAGTTAATCTGAAACGCCTCCCTTGAAATTTGTAGGTCAATCTTTCATGGTCAATACCTGCCAGGTGCAGCCAAGTGGCTTGAATGTCGTGAACATGAACGGGGTTCTCTGTGGCGCTGAATGCTAAATCATCACTGGCTCCATATGATATACCAGGCTTAACACCTCCGCCTGCCATCCAAATTGTATAGGCATAGGGGTGATGATCTCTGCCCCACTTCTTTCTTTCGTTTAGTTTTCCCTGAAGGAATGGAGTTCTACCGAATTCGCCTCCCCATATGACTAGGGTATCTTTTAAGAGCCCTCTTTGTTCAAGATCTTTGACCAGTGCTGCGCTGGGCTGGTCAGTGTCCTTGCACTGAGTGTATAATTCTGTGGTCAGGCTTCCGTGCTGGTCCCATCCCGCATGCATGACCTGAACGGTTCTCGTTCCCCGCTCGACTAGGCGTCTGGCCATGAGACAATTGTAAGCAAAAGTGCCCGGCTCATTGACCTGCGGCCCGTACATATCAAGAGTTTCTTTGGATTCATTGGAAAAATCCGTCAGTTCTGGAACACTGGCTTGCATCTTAAAGGCCATCTCATACTGTGAAATTCTTGTCGCGATTTCAGGGTCGCCGTACTCCTGCAGTTTGTGATGATTAAGTTCAGCGATACTATCAAGCCAATCTCTTCTCATTTCACGACTCATCCCCTTAGGGTTTTTAGCATATAAGACTGGATCCCTACTTCCTCTGAATAGAACGCCTTGATGCTTGGATGGCAAAAAACCACTGCCCCAATAAAAATCATAAAAGATCTGACCACAGGTTGTTCCTTTACTGACAGATGTCATAACCACAAAGCGTGGTAATTCCTCTGTTTCCGCTCCAAGACCATAGGCCATCCATGCGCCTAGTGTTGGCCTGCCGGGAATTTGTCCTCCACTTAATAGAAAGCTAATTCCTGGTGCATGGTTCACGGCATCGGTGTGCATTGATTTAACAAAGCAGATTTTGTCAGCTATCTCGGCGGTGTATGGAAGAAAATCACTGACCCAAGCCCCTGACTGACCTCTCTGCTTGAAAGGTTCTACCGGTGCCAACATTAGTTTGCCGTTGGCCTTTCCGGTCATCGTACTAAAACGTTTGTTTCCTACGTACGAGTCTGGAACCGGTTTCCCATGCATCTCCATGATCTTAGGTTTGTAGTCAAAAAGATCGACATGAGTCGGTGCACCGTTTTGGAAAAGGTAAATAATATTTTTCGCTTTCGGTTTGAAGTGGGGAAGGCCCGGTAAACCGCCGATGGCTTTCTTTTCATTATCCGCAGCAAGCCCGGCATCATTTAACAAGTTTGAAAGAGCGATGGTTCCTACGCCAGTCGCAGACTTGCCAAAAAATTCTCTCCTTGTGAGATCGAGATGGTTTTGTTGGAGTGGATTCATGGGTATTAAATTTTTTGTTATTGCTTAGTTACGGCCTCGTCAAGGTTCATAATGGCTAGTGAGGTGGCAGTCCATGCGGCATGCTCAATGGGATCAAGTTTATCATTAACAGGTCTTTCTCCGATCGAAAGGAACTCAGATGCTGATCCTGGATCCTTAGTATATGACTGTCTTGAGCGATTCAGGGATTTGAGGATGATGTCTTGCTCTGTTGGTATAGGTGATCTGGCCAGCAGTCTTTTAAAGATAAAGTCTAGTCTATCCAAATCATTTTTCTTTGTAGTTGTCATAGCCATTTCTGCGAGTGCTCTTGAGGCCTCGACAAAGCTCACGTCATTGAACATGTAAAGAGCATGTAGTGGGGTATTGGTTCGGAAAGGTTTTACAGTACATGTCTGTCGGTTCGAATTATCGAAGAAGGCTGGAGGGGCTATGATTCTTCTCCAAAATGTGTAAAGCCCTCTCCTGTAAAGTTTTTCACCATTGTCTCTTGAGTATCTTTTCTTACCGAATGAGGCCTCTTCCCAAACGCCTTCGGGCTGATAGGTGTTAACGGGACTTCCGCCTATTTTTGGAACAAGAATTCCACTGGCTGCTAGGGCGTTATCACGCAGCATCCATGATGGCATTCGAAAGCGTGGTCCTCTTGATAAGAGTCGATTTTCTGGGTCCAGTGAGTAGTTGGTTTCATTTTCACTGATCTTAGTGGCTTTTGAAGATTGTTTATATGTATTGCTTGTTACGATAAGCTTTAATAGTTCTTTAACGTTCCAGCCCGATTCGACAAAAGTTGTGGCGAGATAATCGAGGATTTCCTGGTTGGCAGGGGTTTCTCCTTGGGTGCCAAAATCTTCAGAAGTTTTTACGATGCCGACTCCAAAAATTTGCTGCCAGAAACGGTTAACAATAACTCTGGAGGTTAATGGATTCTCAGGGCTTACAATCCATTGGGCTAAACCGAGACGATTTTTAGGGAATTTTTCTGGCATAGCTGGAAGAACGCTCGGGGTTCCCATGTTTACTTCTTCACCACGTTTTTCATATGACCCTTTATCTAGAATGTAGGTGGTTCTCACCTTGTCCATATCCTTCATGATCATAACTTTTGGACCAGATTTTTTCTGATTGTTTAGTCTATCACTCAGTTCTTTTCTTTTTTGATTTAGTTCTGCAAGTTGAGCATCTAGATTCTTGGAACCTTTGTTTAGAGGTGCATCGGATTTTTCACTTATAGATAATCTGAACCTTCCAAGATTGTGGTTAGCGTTTTGTGAATCGTGGCGTAGGACGAATTGAATTATTGTTCCTTTTCCGGCAGTGATTTTTTCTTTGAGACGGAAAACAGCCTCATGTTCTCGGTCCACAACCCGTCCCTCGTAAACGGCCCAACCAGACTGGGGATTACCATCGTAACTCGATGCAATTTTCAAAGAACCCTGTTCGAAGGTTGCTTCGGCTGATCCAATTACGAGTGGTACTGGTTCCTTGAGACCTTCCTTAATGATTGATGCCTCAAACCCAGTCAGTACAAAATTTCCACTATCTGATCGAGAAAGTCCTCCTCCTGTCATTGTTGGGTCCATAAGAGCCTCTAGTCTTAGTGAACTAATTTCAGAAATATCGGTTTTTGCTTTGATTGTATAGGTGTCATTTTTTGGATTCTCACCGCTGGCGAGAATTGAATGATCTTTTTGGACGGTGAGTTTTTGGGTGTTCGCTTTGAACTCGGTAGGGGAGAGAATTTTCCAATTTGGGTCTTTTTTGATCTGGGGACCCTCATTTTCAACTGTAATTTTTCGTTCTTTAATTTTTTTATCTAAGGCTAGCAGTTCGCCTTCAGTTTTTTTGATTTCCTCTTTTTGCTCATCTGATTGAACGAGAAGAACCGGTTCCATCTGACCACTTCTTCCTCCACCATTAAGAGGTGTCTGGTTGAAGAATGCACTTAACTGGTAGTACTCTTTCTGCGTGATCGGATCAAATTTGTGATCATGACAACGGCAGCAATTAAAAGTGAGCCCCATCCAAACGGTTCCTGTTGTTTCCGTCATATCCATGACATAGTCGACGCGGTTTTCTTCAGCAATTCGACCGCCTTCCCCATTGATAGGATGATTGCGCAGGAAACCAGTAGCGAGTTTTTGTTCCTCAGTTGAATTTGGAAGAAGGTCACCCGCAATCTGCCAGATTGTAAATTTATCAAATGGCATATTTTCATTAAAAGATTTGATGACCCAATCACGCCACGGCCACATTGTTCTTTCACTGTCGCCTTGATAACCATTGCTATCAGCATAACGAGCCGCATCAAGCCATTCCCAGGTCATCCTTTCTCCATATGCTTTCGAGTTGAGGAGTTCAGTGACTAAATTATTGTAAGCATCTGGAGAATGATCTTCTACAAACTGTGTTACTTTCTCATGAGAGGGAGGAAGGCCAGTCAGATCTAGGCTTAGTCTCCTGGCCAAAGTTGCTGGGTCTGCCTCAAGAGAAGGTTCTAATTCTGACTCATTAAGAGTTTTGGCTACTAATTCATCTATTGGGTGTTGGTTGTTTTTTAACTTTGGCTTTTCAGGTTTTAAGAAAGCCCAATGTTTGTCGTATTTTGCACCCGATTTTATCCACTCCTTCAGGAGGTCTTTTTGATTATTCGTCAACTTAAGCTTTGACTCTGGTGGAGGCATAACCTCATCGGGATCATCTGATATAATTCGATAAATCAGTTCACTGTCATCAGGATGATTCGGTACTATGGCTGCAGCTCCATTTTTTTCTGCGGTGGCTGACTGAAAGTCATCTAGGCGAAGTTTTGCTTCACGGGTATTTTCGTCTGGTCCGTGACAATAGTAACAATTTTCTGAGAGTATGGGTTTGATGTCTTTGTTGAAGTCGATCTCTGCAAGACTAACTATCGGCGCTATCGAATAAATGGCAGTGAATAAAATTATCGCGGGAAACTTCATGAAGTTAAAAAATTATTTATTATTTTACTGAATTCCTGAATTAATGGAAACTCGTTCCTGCAGGAAATGATAAATATTTTTCTAAGATAGGAATATATGTCCAAACTTTAACGCTTATTACCTTATTCGGTGACGTTTATCCTTAGAAAAGCCGAATTTGGACTATTCTTTAACGGTTTAGTGAACCTAAATCTTTTGATTTCAAAGCCGGTCGGATCGATTTCTGACGAATCCATTTCTTGAACGTTATCACTCCAACTAATGAGATCTTCACTGCTTTGAACTTTTATATTTACGTCTCTGTTTCCAGGTGCGACTAAAAATTCTACATAGAGATAGGATTCCCCGTCTTCATCAATCTTAATTATTGGTTTTAGAATTGAGCTTTGAAATATTTTTGGTGAATACCCAAGAGCGTATTCACTGAAATTATTAATTCCATCTTGGTCAGGATCCGCCTTTGGCCCGGAAATCGCGGGGTTAGAATTTTCTAATTGAGTAAAGTATTGAGTCCGCCAGTCCTCGAAGCTTTGAGTTTTTTCAAGATTTCCTCCGACACTAGAAGAAGCTTTCCAGTTAGTTCCGTCACCATGATCTCCTAAGGTGTCAAGGATTTGAATTGAATGTCCATCGAGATCATCAAGTATTGGCCAAGGTGAATCTTTATCGAATGAAAAATCATGAATTGGATTTCCATCTTTTCCGATCAATCGTATTCTTTCTCCGCTGTTATTGAGCTTACCGATATATTGACCAGCGATTAAATTGTTTTCACCATTACGTTTTAAGAAAGCGGCTTGGTTGCTGACTATAATAACACTGGATCGAGGCGCTAAGGACTTGGATTGAGATTCAGAGAAATCAAAATAAATCCCATCTGAAAATCGGACACCCTCCATCGTTAACGATTGGTCACTAATATTTTTTAATTTAATAAATTCGAAAAGGTCGCCATCATCAAACCCTGCTTCCTCTTCCTCTTCAGAAGCTCCAATAGGGTTGTATAGCATTTCAACAATGGTTAGATTGTCAGGTGAAGGTGCAACGGTATTGACTGTGAAAGATGCCGAAGTGACGGCACTCCATTCATTGCCATTATAGCTTCTGGCTTTGACTGTCATTGGTTTTGAGATCTTTAACGGTTCATTTAGAGGGTTTGTTCTGGTTGCATCGAGCTGGATTTCCATGACCATATCGCTGCTCGACCGGCTGCCATTATGCATCTCTACTGCTATAACGTTATTACCTTCTCTCAAACTGTTGGGATCAACAATATATTCATCTAAATCTCCTTCATTTAGATCGCTAGAATCATTGTCTGTCGTAGTTTCATAGTTGGCATTAGCTGGAAGGTTGGAGTCTCTGAATATTTCTACTCCGTTCATATAAACAGCTCCACCACCGTCTGACATTATTTTTAGTCGAAGCTCAAAATGACTCTTTGCATCTTTGAGATCAAAAGTTTTTCTGAAGTATGTGGTTATCTGCCTTGGTCGTGGATTGATAATGGTTTCTAATGAAATATTTTCCCTAGGGACGAATGCAGTATTAGATATATTTCCAAAGCCAAGCGGAGAAGAGCCCTCTTTCCAATTAGTATCATTAAATTCTGGTTCCTTCCAAGAAGAGCCAAGGTCGCCGTCTGAATCGCTGTATTTCCATTCTGAATTCAAAGGAATGATAGTAACATCAAGAGTTGAACCAGATTGGCTGATCGCATTAGGATTGATAGATCCTCCAAGCCTTCTTGGGTCTGAACCATCAGTCGTATAATAAATAGTTCCCTTTTCATTGGTGATCGCAAGACTGTATCCTTCAGGAACACTTCCTCCGAACTGACTGAATTGAGGAGGAGGTGTATCTGGCCATAGATCATTTTTCCGAAATTCATTTCTTCGAGGGCCAAACAAATACTGTCTTCTTCCATTGTTTGTTGAAGCCCATGATTTAATGATATTTTCATTAATCGACTCTTTATTCATGAAGCTTAGAAGGTCTCTAAATTCGTCATAGAGCTGATCAGTGAGATTTTTTAAATGTGAGTTCTCATAGTCTCTGTCGTCGAGTACTCCGCCATTGAATAGATGAAGGTTGATTCTGTCAGCAAATAGAATCTTAAACTCCTGCCAGCGAGATAAGCCTCTCCAGAGATCTCGTAACTCACCGCTTCCGGTGGCAATGAATGGTTGAATCATTTCTTGAGAAACAGGTCGGTTCCCTCGGTTGTACATGGCTCCTTCAGCATCCCAAATATACAAGCGGTAACGTCCCTTGTCTGATCGTTCTCTGGCCGCAACCCAATTATTGTGGGGCCAGTCCCAAGTTGCCATATAAATATTAAGAAGGTAGTAATCAATCATATTTGTAACATCAGCAAGTTCGAGGACTTTTAACCAGTTGCTGTTTGTGGTTCTTGAATTGAGCCTTCTAATCATTTCATTCCACACTTCCATATCCCCCTCGGCCACATTGCTCGCTTTTCCTTGTAGCGCGAGAGTATCCCACTGAATGTTATCATCTGAATCGTGGACTGTTGAAAACCATGGTGAACGTAATCTCTCGACCATATTATAAAACCCTTTCAGTTCAGCATTCACGTACAAGGTGTTAATGACTCCGGTGCTCGCAGGCTGACCCATGTCTCGACTCATTCTCCGTACTAGTTCATCAACAATGTATGGATTTTTTATGTCATTTTTTCCTGCCCTTACTCTAAATCTTTGATAAGTATCAATTGGATCATCGATTCCGTTTAGTGGAATTTGAACTTCGGGGTTTCCGTATTCGTTTCTGAAATAAAGATTAAAAGAAGGTTTTTGTGTTCCTCTTGCCGGCCAAGGGCTTGAATCGACCTGATCAAGTAGCATTCTAGGTCTAGAATAAGAAGATGCAGCCGCTCTAAGACCACAATCGGTTCTGAATCCGGAACTGCCGTCTTTAAAATAAAACTCTGCATGAATCTTCCTCTCATAACATCTTCCTCTATTGATAACATTGTTATAATCATCCGGTCCTGTTGGCTGCCATTGATTATCAACGTATTGCCCGCCATTGATGGCGAAGGCTCCAAAAGGATCAAATAAAGAACGTTCAACGTCACCGGTAATTATTAATGATGGAGAATTTAATAACTTTTCATCCTGACCAATCAGATAGGTATTGGTTTTTGTTTCTGATGGAATTAATCCTGGAGCGAAGGCTCTAGCTCTAATAACGTGACCTTTTTTCTCTGATATCTTACTTAATTGAATGGGCGTCGAGTAAGTCGTCCCATTATTAATTTCGGGTTCAGAACCGTCTCTTGTAAATATAATAATGGCATCGGCCGTCTCTGATGAGATTTCAATTTCGATATCATTTTCAAAGAATCCTCCCCTCTTGTTGAAGTTAGGTTTCTTAACCTGATCAGAAAAGGTGGGGCCACTATTTTTTGAACCTGGTGTCGGTTGACTAAAGTAAACTTTTTTGTCTGAATCTGGTAAAACGCCATAACTATAAAAGTTAAACTGTTTCGGATATTTCTTGTCATATATGCTTTTTGGAGTCCCTTTCTCATCATAAAGCCCGAGAAATTCACCGTCGCCACTTAATTTGAAATTAGTATGAAGGTATTTGGCTTCAGGTATTTTATCGTCTAATTCATCTGCGAGTATGACAAGATATTGATCAGGTGAAATAACGGTACCTTCAGGAAATTTCCATTTATCTGGAACGTTTTCGCTGTCGCTGAGAGACCAATTACTTAGGTCAACAGATGAGCTGCCGGAATTGTAAATTTCAATCCAATCTGAATTTTCATTTTCAATTTCGTCGTTTTCAAAAATTGCAGGTTCATAAATCCCAGAACCAGGTTCCATAAGACCAGGTAAATAGCTGACTGTTGATCCTATGGGAACGATCACCTTGTCAGGGGTTCCAGTTTCATCAATGTTTATGGCAAAATCTAATCGTAGACTTGTCAGTGGATTATGGTTATTAAGTTGAATAGCAATGGTGTTTTCACCATCAATTAAAAGATCATCTGCAGTGCCGACTCTAATATTAGTCAATCTTGCCGAGGTAGAATTGGCCCGATAAGAAACTTGATCCCAATAGATATGAGAATTCTTAACTCCGTTATTTGCTCGGGCTATTTCTTTACCATTGAGCCAAGCAATAAAACCGTCATTGTAATTAATTCTAAGTAAAAGAGGTCTCAAGGAAGATGAATCTTCCTTATTTACCTGAAACTTTTTAATAACATAGAGGGATGGAGAGATGCCGTTTAGCCAATCTTTAACATTCGTTCGTATGTTGCCAAGATCATATCCTATAGGCGTTCTTCCCGATATCCATTCTGAATTATCAAATTCCCTCATCCACCAAGCAGGCCAAGTCCCTGCAAAAGGTTGGTTTCTTTCATCCCACCGCAGTACTCTTTCGGTTTGCTTTGTGGAAATTTCATTAATGATTACATCACTAAAGCTTGTGGCTTTCAGTATTAGTAATGATACCAGTATGAGTATGTTTGGATGCTTTGGGGCCATGGGGAGCAAAGAACAATAAGATCAATTAGATGGTTACTGAGATCTCACAATTCTGTAGTACCTTTTATTATTAAGTGGAGTGGAGTTATCTGTAAAGTTGATCATTTTTTCTTCATCGTCGGAAAATTGTGAATCTGGAAGGTCACTTTTCCATTGACGTAAGTTGTCAGAGTATTGAACCTGATACGAAAACCCAGGCTGTATTTTCCAGGATAATTCATGACTACCGTTGGTGTTTTTCGTTATTGATTTGATCTTAAATGGGTTTTCCGCAATGACTAATTTTGTTGTTGATGCATATACGGCCAAATCATCGAATAGTAACCAATTAGTCCCCCAGTCTGAACCAGAAGTTCTCTGCCATTGGAATGCGACTCCACCAAGTTCCCGATTTATACTTCTTGCGGTAAATCTTTCTTCTCGAAAAATTTGGAAACCATCTAGATCAACTGACCATAAATTATTAACCAGATCAATTTCAATGACTAGAATTTGAACCTCGTTTCTAATAAATTCTTCGCCCGTATCAAAAGTGTCTCTTCCATCCTCTCTCCAAAGTCCAAAAGAAGTCTCTGTATTATTATAGGTTAATGAAGCTAAGGCTGCGCCGCTGGCATTAAAAAAAGTAACAAAGAAACTGTCTCTGTCGGGGTTAGTGCTTGGGTTTTCAGAGTCATTGATGCCAACAACAGCCTCAAGCCTAATGAAAGGCTCTCCACTTGTGTTAGCGTTATGGCTTATAGACCGGAGAACATATACAGTATCTGTATTTCTTCCTGGGGAGTTATAACCAATAAATGCGCTTTTCCCTAAGCCTTCAACGGCAGCTCCTTCGATCCCATGGGCGCCGCGGCCATTAGATGTCCCGTTCCAATTATCATAACCAGCCAATTCGTCGTCTCCTACAGGAGCATCTTCGAAATCCGTGAAGTATAATTCTCTTTCTGCGGCAGTGATTAAAGTAGTCGAAATAAATAATAGGCTAATGTATTTGCTTATAAGTGGACTCATATTTTGGAAAATTTAAATTTTACAACTTGAGTGTTTTCTTAAAAAAAAGCGGCCCTTGAAGACAAGGGCCGCTTAATTAATTATAAACTAATTTAGAGGATTGATTACTTAACAATCTCTCTTGCCGGTCCATCCTCTTCCTCTTCCTCTTCCTCTTCCTCTTCCTCTTCCTCAGCAGGTTCTTCTTCATCGACCTCTTCCTCTACTTTACCATCTTCTTCTTCAGCAGGCTCTTCACCTTCCTCTTCTTTATCATCATCCTTGTCGCGTTTTGGTCCCTTGCCTCTGCCTTTGCCCTTATGGTGGCGGCAGTGTTTTAGGTGAAGTGTAAATTCGTCAGCTGAAATGCCTTCGTTTTCATCATCATCAAGACGAGCAAAGATTCTTTCTATGCTTCTTGGAGACCATTTGCCTAGACGTTTGATAGAACCAATGGCTCCGAATTCTTCTGCAGATAATGATCCATCACCATCTGTATCAACTTCAGCGAACCTGGCTAATCTTTTTTCTTCGATTTTGGCACGAAGTGCATCACGAGCAGCTTCGCGTTCTTCTTTCGAAATTTTTCCATCCTCGTCAGTGTCCCACTTAGAACGTCTTTCTTTGGCACGTTCTTTACGGGCGTCTTTAGCCGCTTGTTTTTCTTCTTCGTCGAGAACGCCATCTTCATTTAGATCGTACTTCACCAAGAACTCAGGCAAATTACCATTACCGAAAACTTTACCTTCTTCACCTTCAGGAGCTTCAGGTTTTTCAGGACGCTCTGGCCTCTCCTGAGCATCGCCTTCAGGAGCTTCTGGTCTTTCAGGACGTTCTGGTTTTTCCTCGTCTTCACCTTCCGGCTTTTCTGGTCTTTCAGGACGTTCTGGCTTTTCCCATGACTTAGGAGGCTTTGGCATCCACCAGCCCCAACTCCAGCCTCTGTGGCCAGCTGATGAGAATGTGGATGTTAGCAAAACTAAAGAGAGTATTAGCGCTAAATATTTCATAATTTTTTTTGGGGTTAGATTTTGTAGATTTGTTTTATAATCTAAAATCTTATTTTGAGATTATCTTAACTATTAGATAAGACGCTCGCAAATTGTATTAGGTTACAAATATCATCAATTTTGTTTTAAAAGGCTAGAAAAATCATCAACCTTAGATTTCGCAGCATTTTTCTCTCTATCTTCCTGAGATACAGACTGTTGTGAGGTCTTAGAGGGGGTGTCTTGTTTATCATTCACACCTTTTTCGTTTATGTTCTGTTTAGATTCGTCGTCAAGGAGTGCCACAATGTCATCCCACCAAGCTTCTCGATCGACAGCTTCTTCCTCCAAAATTAACTTTTGTTCCTCGTTTAGAATGTCATAAATTTCTGATTCGACAACATCGATAGGGGCCCCTGGTCTGACTCTACTCTCAATGCCATTGAGGAGTTCACTGCCCTGAGCATTGAGTGAGGGGTGAAAAGCAGCTGCAGACTTGGCTAGTATTGGAAAGATGAAGTCTTTTTGTTCTTCATCTAGATCCAAGAGCAGACTTAGTTCATCAAGTCTTTTGTTGGCTTGCTTTTCAACGCTCCTTGCTCGGGCAGTGAGTTGCTCGCGAGTTAGGGGTTTTTCGGGAGCATTAGTGGGGGTTACATTTGTAGGGAGTGATTCATTAGAAACTGATTTTGCTTTTTCTATTGTATCATTTTGTTTCTTTTCATTGTTGAGCTGGTTGATTACCTCAAGAGGAAGTTTTCTGTCTTTTTCCGCTACTTCAGTAATTTTTGAAACAGTCTTTGTGGGCACATCTTTTTCCGATAAAAAGACCCAGCCGATGATTGCAACGGCTATTGAAGAAATGATGAAGCATCCAAATTTCATAATTAAATATCGTTATATTAGAAAAATATGGCCTGGTTTTACCATTTCAAATTGTTTCATTTCTTCAATTATGAATACCGATAGCATTTAAAGGATCTTCTTCTAGCTTTTTCAAGGCTTTTTCAAGTTTCCGTTTAGCGCGCATTTTGGTGACTTTCACCTTGGATTCAGTCCACCCAGTTATGGCACAAACCTCTTTAACGCTCTTTTCTTTGAGTTCAATTAACGTGATTACTGTTCTTTCTTGATCATTCAAATTTGATAGTAAATCGTTGATCAATTCGTCAATGAGCTCGTATTCATAGCTTCTTGATCTCAGTGGATTAATTCTTGGTCTAGCTGCTTTTTGAACAGCATTTTCACCATAGACTAAATCTGGTCTTATTCTTTTCTTTCTGAGTCTATCATAGCAGGTATTTAGAGCAATTTTTGAACTCCAATTGTGTATAGGGGCTCTGCCAGAATACTGATTGAGATTGCAAAAAATCTTCATAAACACCTCTTGTAAAACGTCTTGTTTTTCTTCTCCTGGGCTCAAATGCTTTCGTACGATGGGTTCAATTACGGGGTAAAGCATGTCGATGAGTTCTTCACAGGCTTCCTGATTTCCTGTGCATGCCAGAGAAACAATCTTGTTATGAGAATTCTCTAATCTTTGTATCATGGTATTTACATTATATATTCAGTATTTACATAATAAACACAGTAACATTACAAGAACATGAAGAGGTGTAATTTCTTTTAACTCTGCGATTTAAATATTAATTAACCACTTTATAAGGATCTAGAATCATTGACGCCTAGCGACATGGGGTTACAATTTTGCATAATGAAATCTTTCCTTTCAGTAATAACTTTTCTTTTCTTTTCGCTGGTTGTCAGCTCTGTTGCCCAAATTGGCGAGCCGAGAAGTTATTTTCTTAGCAAGTTCGGTCAGCCTAACGGAAGCATTGAGCCTAGGTTGGTGGAAAGTGTTGGAAAGGCAGAATTATTCAAGCATGACAAGACAGGTATCGAATTTATCGTTGAGTATGATAAGAAAGATACTGCTTGGGTAATTATTTTTCACGGTAGAACTGTCAGAACGGCGACAGCTGAAAGTCTCGTCGCTAAAAATCTTGGACCTAAAGTTCAACAGAGTAAGTTTTTAAGTACCGAGTATTGGATAGAAAGAGAAAAAGACCTCAGAGCCTTTTATTATCGATACCCTTCTCCTAAGCTAGTCATTATGACTGCAGCAAGTCTGGAATCCGAAAGAAAACCACGATTGGATCTTTTAAAAGCCTTACCTGATGTCTTACCGCCAAAGGGTGGAGTAAGAGGTTCTCGGCCTATTGGTTTGACGGGTACCAAGAATGATCCGCTTGCTGATTTTGGTTCGACTGATGAAGTGATTCAGGATGAAGAATCCAAGTCTGAGGAAGTTGAAAAAGAAGAAGAATAATTTTCTTTATATTGTCATGCTGGCGTAGCCACCATCGACGACAATTTCGGTTCCGGTTACAAAGCTACTAGCTTTTTCTGAAGCAAGGAAAAGAGTGGCGCCAATTAACTCATTAGATTCACCAAATCTATCCATCGGAGTATGCCCCATTATTGATGCGATACGATCGTCGGTGAGAACTTTACGATTTTGCTCGGCTGGAAAAAAACCCGGAACAAGTGTATTTACTCTTATGTTTTGAGTGGCCCATTCTCTTGCCAGATTCTTACTAATGTTATGGGCTGCAGCTTTAGTCATGGAGTAAGTGAATACTCTCGACAGTGGAATGATTCCTGACATTGATCCAATATTGATGACGGATGCATTGATTTTATGGTCAATGAAATATTTTCCAAAGACCTGGCAGGTCAGAAAAATAGCCTTGGAATTGGTGTCAAATATTTGATCGAATTCCTCTTCAGGTATTTCAAGGAAAGGAGTTGCAGAATTAATTCCCGCTCCGTTAACAAGAATTTCACATTTTGCTGATTTGTTGATTACTCTTTCTAGAATCTCTTCGATAGACCCTTTGTCGGTAACATCTCCCTGAATAAAATACGCTTTTCCTCCGCCTTTTTCTATGCTTTTGATTCGATTATGTGCTTTCTCCTCATTGCGTCCAACGAGGGCGATTTCTGCTCCGGCCATAGCCAGTCCTTCGGCCATGGCCCCACACAGTTCTCCGGTTCCACCAATTACGACGGCGGTTTTACCCTCGAGAGAAAAAATAGATTCTAGATAACTCATGTGTCTAATAATTAATTATCTGTCGACTCGGGCACCACCTCCACCGACAAGTTTTTCTACCTCTGCCAATGTAGCCATTGTGGTGTCTCCAGGGGTTGTCATTGCAAGGGCTCCATGAGCCGCACCATATTCAACCGCTAGCTGAGGGTCGTTATATTTTAGGAAACCATAAATGAGTCCACTTGCGAAGGAGTCTCCTCCGCCGACTCTATCAAATATTTCTAGTTCAGGTCGGTGAGTTGCTTCATAAAATTCTCCGTCATGCCATGCAATGGCACCCCAGTCATTGATGCTGGCAGTTTTAACTTCTCTAAGAGTAGTTGCGGTTGCTTTGAAGTTAGGAAATTCAGACACTGCCTTCGTGATCATGTTCTTAAAATTTTCAACCTGAATGCCCGAAATGTTTTCATCTACACCCTCGACCTCAAAACCGAGGCAGGCAGTGAAATCTTCTTCGTTTCCAATCATGACATCCACGTACTTAGCAATTTCTCTATTTACTTCCTGTGCTCTTTCTTGGCCTCCAATGGATTTCCATAGGGATGGACGATAGTTCAAATCGTAACTAACAATTGTTCCGTGTTCTTTAGCTTTTTTGCAGGCATCAATGACTAGATCAGCTGTGGTCTCCGAAAGTGCTGCAAATATTCCTCCTGTGTGAAACCATTGAGATCCTTCTGTTCCAAAGATATGTTCCCAGTCAATGTCACCCGGTTTCATCTGGGAAGCTGCGGTGTGGCCACGATCAGATGTTCCTTTTGCTCCTCTAATTCCAAACCCACGTTCTGTAAAATTCACTCCATTTCTTATGTCTCTACCAATACCGTCAAATTCCTTCCATTGGACAAACTTGGTATCAACACCTCCTTGTAAGATAAAGTCTTCAATTAGTCTTCCTACCTCGTTTTCAGCAAATGATGTGACTATAGCCGTTTGCATACCAAAGCATCTTCTTAGACCTCGAGCGACGTTGTATTCTCCACCACCTTCCCATGCGTTAAAAGACCTCGCTGTTCTGACTCGTCCATCTCCGGGATCTAGTCGTAGCATGATTTCGCCAAGTGAAATCTCTGTATAATTACATTCTGATTGAGGTTTTATTTGCAGTGCCATGGGGTGCCGATAATAGCGTTTACTCTGGCCATGTAAAATGCTTCTGAGTAAATCACCGCATTTTTTTATGATATTGATTAGTATTAGCTCTTTTGGAATGATTCAATAGTCCACTCTGAAACACCGATTTCTTGGGCAATATGGTTAAATTCTCCAATTTCTGCTTCTGAGAAAAGTAGCCCACCCGCCTCTTTAGTTCGATCTGCTGCTTGAGCAAAGTCTTGTCCTGGTAAAAAGATGTCTTCGTTACCATGTGATTTGATGTCTTCTATTACCGCACCCACATTTTCAATTTGGTTACGTCCTGCAGCGAAAGCGCCACCGCTGACTGCTTCGGGGTGTATGACCTGAAAGTAAAAACTTGGAGTGCGTTTTTCTCCTTCAGGTATATCGCGTGACCTAAGGGTTGGTAAGGACCCTCCAATAAATGAGGCTAGAATTTCATTAATAAGGGCCATGCCGTAACCTTTGTGGGCGCCGAACGGAACAAGGTAGGTTGCCTTTTCAGGATCAGTGGTTGGGTTTCCATCTTTATCAACTGCAGCATTGTCTGGTAACTTTTGACCTTCTCTTTTTAATTGTTGAACTCTTCCCATTGCGACTACAGAAGTGGCCCAATCGATAACGATTGGAAATCCTATGGCTTCGGATGTAGGAAAAGCCCAGCTGTGCGGGTTAGTTCCCAAGGTTGGAAATTTACCCATGAAGGGAACGACTTCGGCTAGACCTGCGGTGCAGTTCGTATAGGCAATGTATCCTCGTTTGGCTGCATCAAGAACATAACCACCTCCCCATAAATAATGAAACGCACTATCCACTGATACTTGACCAATGCCAAACTTGTCGGCAAGTTCTATGCATTTTTCAATAGCTTCGTAGGCTACACTTTGACCGAGTTTTTTATTACAGTTCCAAACCTCACTGGCGGCAAATTTATTTTCCAATACCTCAATTTCCGAATTTGGAGTGCATCCACCGTTGCCAGAGCCAAATAATTCATCCAGATGAAGTGCTTTAATCGCATTATGAGTTCGGACCCCATGTGTGGAGGCGAATGAGCAAAACCTAGCCGCATCTTCAGCCTCTTTTTGATTATAACCTCTATGCTTGTAGGCGAGCGAAACAAGTTCGTTGTGTTGTTGTTCTGGAACAATATAAAATTCCTCTTTCATTGTTTTGGGACTAAAAGTTGTTGGCTTGAGTGAAGTTGTTATCGCCGTTGAGATAAGAAATTAAATTGTTTGTAGCCATGCCGGCTTGTCTTGCTACTGATTCATGAGTTCTCGACGCTATGTGCGAGGTAATGATGCAATTAGGTGCATTAATTAGGGGATGGTTTTCTTCCGGAGGTTCCGTATCAAGCACGTCAGTTCCATAACCGCCAACTTTACCGCTAACGAGTCCTGAGTTCATGTCATTTGTATCTACGATTTCGCCCCTTGCACAATTAATTACAATGACATTGTCTCTCATTTGTTCAATTTTTTTAGAATTGATCATGCCATGAGTTTCTTCATTTAAAAAGCAATGCAATGATACGATGTCGCAATTGCACAATACCTCATCCATTGTGGACCCTTTTTCTACATCATATTCTTTTCCAAATTCATCGTCAAAGTATGGATCATAGGCAATGATTTTCATTCCAAATGCCTTGGCTCGAGTGGCTACCTCTTTTCCTATTCTTCCGAGTCCAATGATTCCGATAGTTTTGCCCATAATTTCATTTCCTACCGGTTTTTTCCAACCTGATTTCCATGACCCTGAAGAAACTTCAATCGCATTGGAGTGAATTTTTTTTGTTAGAGCTAATAGTAGGCCAAAACAGTGCTCTGCAACGGTTGTGTGATTAACTCCGGGAGTGAATAAAACAGGGAGTTTTTTTTCGGTGGCATAGGTCACGTCAATTTTGTCTAGTCCTATTCCGTACTTACTAATGACTTTTAATTTTGGTAATGATTTATCGATGACTTCTTGAGTTATAGCGTCATCACCACAAAGAAACCCATCAAATGAACCGGCTAGATCCAACATCTTTTCTTCTGGCAGTGGGCCTCTTTCTCGCACAATTTCCCAGCCAGTAGAGGCTAATAAATCATGATGTGGGCCGGGTGTATCCTGATAAGAAGTTGTGGTTAGAAGTATTCTCATGTTTTATTATCTATTTAGTTTCGATATTTTGGTGTTCAGTCAAGCAAAGTGAGTGATAAAATACAAATGGAAGCCGGCATTCAACCCCTTGATCAACTAATGATCAATGAAGAATTACGTAATAACGACTTAGTTTCGGTTTCTAACGAAGGTCTTACCCATAAACAAGTTTCAAAAGGCAGAAAGGGAAGGAAGATTACAAAAAAATTGCAGCTAAAAATACTTAGAGCCTGGAATCATTTGAATAAACAAGATCTTTGTTTGGATGACCTTTTTAATTACGTGGGAAAATAATGTCGAAATTTACTATAGTTGGTGGGGGGCTTGCTGGTTGTTCTTTGGGATGGTATTTAAAAAATAAGGGATATGATTTTAAGATTATTGATCCATCCGAGGAAGTTACTTCGACGCTAATCGCTGCAGGTATCATTAATCCCATTACTGGTCCTAGTCTTACGAAAAGTTCAAGGCTCGAGGAATTATGGTCGATTGCTAAAGATTTTTATCATTCAATAGAAAAAGAGACTGGAGTAAAAATGTTTCGGCTCACTCAGGTTGTTCGATTATTTGATTCTGATAGGCAAGTTGAGAGATGGCACCGTCGTCTTCTTGATCCAGAGTATAGTGCTTTAGTTACTGAGGAACCGTTAGGTCTGAGTGATTCTTTTAATTCTGAATACGGAGGCTTTGTGACCAAATTTGGAGCACATCTAGATACCCGAGTTTTTATTCAGGTATTAAGAAAACTTCTCGAAGATCATTGGGTCACTGGTTATTGCGAAGAGCAAGTATTGGAGGGAACCACTATTTATTGCGAAGGAGTTCAAGGTGCTAAAAATCCTTTTTTTGAATGGGTTAAATTTAAACCTGCAAAAGGAGAAATTTTAACGGTAAAAATCCCTAGTCTTGTTGAGGATCGAATCATTGTCCGCGGCAATATATGGTTACTACCATTAGGGAATTCAATTTACAGGGCAGGGGCAACCTATGATTGGAATGCGAATGATAATGAACCAACCCAAGAGGCCCGTCTAATGATTGAGGAGCGCCTACAAAAACTGATTAATGCTTCCTATGAAGTCATTGATCATGATGCAGCGGTTAGGCCAATCATTGATTCACGGCGAACATTAATTGGGTTGCATCCTGGTAATGATAAGATTGGTTTTTTTAATGGCCTTGGATCAAAAGGAGTTCTTACTGCCCCATTACTCGCCTCAAATTTGGCTGATCACATTTGTGACTCATATCCGATTGATCCTGAATTTGATCTGAGAGGAAATATATAAGTGAAATCCACACAACTGGCTCATAGTCTGATTTCAGATAAACTTTTTGGAGGTGAAGTGGTGATTGATGCTACTGCGGGTAATGGGCATGATGCTCTTTTTTTGGCAAATCTTGTCGGTGTTTCAGGGACCATTTATGCTTTTGATGTTCAAAAAGACGCCATTAATAATACGCGTCTCAAATTGCAACAAATGGGCTATTCTGAGCGTCTTCGTCTTATTAATTTAGGGCATGAAAAAATGAGAGAAAGTATTTCTGCTGAGCATCATGGCCGCATCGCAGTTATTATGTTTAATTTGGGATATTTACCTGGAGGAGATCACTCCATCACAACGCTTAAAGAAACGACATTGGAGGCAATTAGCCAAGGTTTAGAGCTTCTCTCGCCGGAAGGAATAATGACGATTGTTTGTTATCCGGGGCATCAGGAGGGGAAAACAGAATCGATTTTGGTCGATGACTATGTAAAAAAAATGGATTCTAAAAAATTTGAATTTTTCAAATATATGAATGAGACAGCGTCAGAAGATGCTCCATTTTTGATTAAGATAAAAAAACATAACTTGTCGTAGAGGTTGCTAACTGCGGATCTATTGAGCTAATGTATCCACTTGTCGAAGATACTTCAAAAGCTCACAAATTATTTTGCTCTCTGGGTACTCACCGGTGCAATCATTGCATGGGTTTATCCTCCGTCATTTGCATGGTTTAAATCATATATAGGTCCCGGACTTGGAGTCATCATGCTTGGCATGGGGCTTACTCTAAGTTTTAAAGACTTTAAAGATGTTCTAAAGACTCCGGTCGCTATCGGGATTGGTGTGGGTGCGCAATTCATCATTATGCCAATCCTAGGGTTTTCATTAGCAAAAGGTTTTGATTTAGAAAAAGATCTAGCTGTCGGGTTAATTCTAGTCAGTTGTTGCCCTGGAGGAACGGCCTCAAATGTGATTGCTTTTTTGAGTCGTGCTAATCTTGCTCTGTCAGTATTAATGACAATGTGTTCAACCTTCGCAGCAATTCTGTTGACGCCACTCTTGACCGATTTTCTTGCCAGTCAGTACATGAACGTTGACGCCCTGAAGATGTTGCTTTCGACTGTGCAGATTGTATTGATTCCAATCGTGCTAGGAATTTTTCTTAACCATTACTGCCCAAGGCTTGTTAAAGGAGTCAAAGATTTAGCGCCTCTAATTTCCGTCATTGTAATTGTCCTTATTGTGAGCTGTATCATCGGCCTCAATAAGGATAAAATTATTGCTGCAGGTATTAA
>JACETS010000021.1 GCA_013911195.1 Verrucomicrobiales bacterium
TTCAAGACCCCTTAAATGCAAATCAATGGGGCGGTCGCCAATAACGCATCCGCCTGGAAGAGAAACTAATGCCTCTCCATTTCGAGCAAGCATAGGTCCAAGAACACATACAGAAGCTCTCATTTTTCTAACCAAATCATAGGGGGCCTCAGCGGCAACTTTATTGGCCTTAACGATTACGTTGCCACTAGCTCGTTCTACCTCTGCACCAAGGGTCGACAAAATTTGAACCATATAGTTAGTATCACTCAAATCGGGCACATTTCTTAATATGCACTCACTATCAGTAAGAAGTGTTGCCGCTAAAATTGGCAATGAGCTGTTCTTTGAACCGCTAATTCTAATATTACCGGATAACCGAGATCCACCATCTACATACAATTTTTCCATGCTTTAATTCATTCTTATCTATCAATTATAAGGTTGCTATAACAAAACGCTCGATATGGCTTAAATCTTTCAATGATTCGATATCTTTGTAGCCATTGTCATTCATAAATTGAACAACCTCTGATGACTGGTCATCACCGATTTCAAGAGCCAGCACTCCGCCATCATTTAAATTTGATTTTGCCTGCACTATCAATTCTTCAATGAGCGAAAGACCACTTTCACCACCATCAAGTGCGGATACAGGATCGTGCTTGAGCTCTGGCTCTAAAGACTCAATATCTCTTGTGCCGACATATGGAAGGTTGGCAACTATGAGGTCAAATTGTTTTCCCAATCCTTCCAAAAGATTATTATTTATTAGGTTAAATCTACTCGATTCAAGGTCTAATGATTGAATATTTTCTTCTGTTAATTCTAATGCCTGATCTGACAAATCAATCATTTCAATATTTGAGTCAGGCCAATGAGAAGCCAGCGATATCCCTATAACGCCTGAACCACAACCAACATCACATATATTACTTGGTTCTTTCTTGTTTTTATATTTATCAAACAAAATACCAACTAACTCTTCTGTTTCAGGTCTTGGGATTAGTGCTCTTTTATCAGATAAAAACTCTTTACCCATAAATTCAACATTGCCTAAAATATGCTGCAAAGGCTCTCTATCGCCCCTCCTCTTTGTCATATCTCTCAAAGGCGCAAGCTGACTTTCTTCTAATGGCCTATCAAAAGAAAGGTAGAGATCCATTCTTGTACAACCCAAAACCTTGGCTGTTAAATGCTCCATATTTAATCGCGGCTCATCAACCCCTCGCTTCTCCAAATAAGCGGTACCGCTCTGTAATGTTTCGAGCAGGGTTTTCATGGGGTTGTTTTATTTCAATCCCGCTTCTTCTAATCTTTCGGCCATCTCTGAAGATTGAAGCCCCTCAACAAGCTCATCAATTTGCCCGGTCAATACACCTTCAAGATTATGTAAGGTTAATCCTATCCTGTGGTCCGTAACACGATTCTGAGGAAAATTGTAGGTTCTTATTTTTTCTTCTCTTCCCCCACTACCGATTAGATTTCTTCTTTTCTCAGAATATTTTGCCGCCTCTTCTCTCTGCTTAGCTTCTAAAAGCTTAGACCTCAATATTGTTAGTGCTTTTTCCTTATTTTTCGTCTGACTCCTACCATCCTGACACCTCACCATAATACCAGTCGGCAAATGAGTGACCTGAATACATGAATCAGTCGTGTTAACATGCTGCCCACCTGGACCACCAGATCTGGTAGCCTGAATATTCAGCTCGTCAGGCTTTAATTGGACATCCACATCCTCGGCCTCAGGCATAACCGCAACTGTTGCAGTAGAAGTATGAATTCTACCCTGTGTTTCAGTTTCTGGAACACGTTGAACTCTGTGAACACCACTCTCGTATTTTAGGATACGAAAAACTTCATCACCTTTTACCTTAACAGTTACCTCCTTAAAACCACCAACCTCTGATGGACTTGATTCAAGTGGTTCTATCTTCCATCCTCTGAGTTCACTAAAGCGTTGATACATTCTGTAGAGGTCTCCGGCAAATAATGAAGCTTCGTCGCCTCCCGTACCGGCGCGTATCTCCACTATAGCATCTCTGTCCTCGGTAACGTCTCTAGGTAAAAGTGAATACTGAATATCTAGCTCCAATTTTTCACATAGAGTTTCAAGCTCGGGTATCTCATCTTGTGCGAGCGCTGCCATCTCTCCATCATCACCTTTTACAAGCTCATGATTTTCTTTGAGTTGACGTCGGGCATTGGAAAATTTTTCCCAATCCTCTAATAATTGCTTGTTTTGATTATACTCCCTTGAAATTTCAGCTACACGTTTTGTATCTGAATAAAAATCCTCAGCAGACATCACTAATTCAAGTTCCTTGAGGCGCTCTCTCCTTTTCTCAATGAGTGGTTCAAATTCCATGAAATAGTTCTTTTAAGTATATATATTATTGCGAAGTTTTAGTATACAACAAGGATAGAAGGTTAGGGAAAACCTTTTACTTTGCAGAGAAAGGAGCTTGTAACTAAGCCTCTACTTCAGCCGGCACTTCTTCAGCAACCTCTGGCTTGGCCTCTTCCTGTTTAGAAGCACGCCTTGCCTGAGTTCCTCCATACCTTCTAGCAAACTTCTCAACTCGACCCGCAGTATCAACAAACTTTGTTTCACCCGTGAAAAATGGGTGACAAGTCATGCAGATGCCAACTCTCAGAGACTTTACGGTAGAACGAATTTCATAAACTGTCCCACAGGTACATGTGATAGTAGTGCGCTCGTATTCTGGGTGCAGATCTTTTTTCATTAGGACGTTTATTTGACCGCCTCAAGCTGAATCGGTATTTCAGCAGCGGGCGCGTAATTTACGTTTTTCCGAACTATGTGCAAGCAAAAACCTAATAGAAAAGCCTATTTTTGTCCGTAATCGACCTTTTCAAGGTCTGGAATCCTTCCCTGCCAAGATATAAAGCCCGCTTTGCGAACATGTTCTCTAAGATAATTCTCTAATTCACGTTTAATTTTTGGGCTTCCTTTGACCGGATTGGACTCCATTGGATCCTTTTCTAGATTGAACAATTGAAAATCTTCGGTTGATCTATTTTGTAATAATTTCCACGCTCCTTTGCGAATCGCGTAATAATCCTGGCCTCCGTACCGGGTTCCGCCTTCTCTTCTCACCCAAAGAAGCGTCCTCTCCACATTACTTAAATCATCTTTCCCTTGGATTCCAGGCCAAAGGCTCACCCCATCTAATAAATCATTCTTCTTTGCACCAACAATATCCATCAGCGTTGGCATCCAATCCATACTCATTGAATCTCCCGAATATTTGGACCCTCCTTTGACCTTGCCTGGCCACACAATACATGCTGGAACACGGATTCCGCCTTCCCACATCTGTTGCTTTTCTCCCCTCCATGGATGATTCCTAGCCCCAACATTAGCTTGCCCTCCATTGTCAGAAGTGAAAATAACAATTGTATTATCTTTCTCTTCTATTGCGCTCAGAACCCTGCCAATCCCTTCATCCATATGTTCGATTAATGCGACGAGTTTAGCCCTTTGTTTTGTAATGCCTTTTTCTCTTTTAATGACTTTTTCTGTCCATTCTTTTGGAGGCTGAATCGGTGTATGCGGAGCATTGTAGGATAAAAACAAAAAGAAAGGATCCTTACTCTTCTTCCTTTCACGAATAAACTCCGCGGACCAGTCAGAAAAAAGATCAGTAGCATGACCGCTCGGATTAATGACTTTCTTATTTTCCCTCATGTAATTAACACCATGCCTCTTGTAATTATAGTAATCGTCCATCATATCACCTAAGAAACCTTTGAAATAATCAAAACCTCTTCCATTTGGCGTATTGGGTTCCAACAAACCAAGATGCCATTTTCCAATCAAGGCTGTAAAATAACCAGCCGACTTCATTGCATTAGGTAAAGTGGCTGCATTTGGATTGAGATACCCCCAGTTATTAACCTTGTGAGTCCTAATGACTCCAGGTACACCCACCATGTCGGGGTACCTTCCAGTTAAAAAAGCAGCCCGCGTCGGAGAGCATACCGGACAATTTGCATATGCATTTTGAAAACGACATCCTTTTTCCATTAGACTATCTATGTTTGGAGTCCGCATATCTTTGGCCCCATGAGATGACAAATCGCCTATACCGAGGTCGTCAGTCATAATGAAAACTATATTCGGTTTCTCTTGGCCAGAAAGTTGTGAGAGAAAGATAAAAAATAGTGGAATAAACTTCAGAGTTTTAAGCATAATAATTCATTAATTTAGTTGAGAGAAAACTCATCAATCTAGAAGCCGGCGGCATTACCAAAATCATCAGAAAACTGTAGAGCGGCAGGACCACTGTATAATTTTCCTTTATGTACAATACTTGCTTTACCTCCGGTTGATTTTGAGATTTCTACGAGATAACTAAATGCACGGCCTGGAACTTCGAGTCCAATGGTATTGATAGGAATTTTTGATGGATTAATCTCCTGCATTTTATTGACCACTTCTTCAGCATCTTGAGCCTCACCGTCAGAAAGTAACCAAACGACAACAGGAACTGGCCTCATTGCAAATGCCAATTCTAGAGGATCCCTCCAAATGGTTGCTCCTTCAGGCTTTGCCGATTGCACATTATTAACGGCAGCAGCGATTCCCTCCTTGGTTGCCTTACTCCAAGGAATTCGATCTTCGGCTTTATCAGGAAAGCGGGTAGGCGCAGTATAAAGTGACTCTCCACCCAACCAAGGCGCTGTTGAATAATAGATTATCTGAAAACTCATACCTTCCGGTAACTTACTTATTGATTTTACAAGTTCCTGCTTCAGCATTTTAAGACGAACCCCACCGCCCTCTCTTATCATTGATGCAGAAAAATCAACGACAAATACAACCCTATTGCCTTTGGCTGTGCCTCCAAAGAAAGTGGAAGTTCCACCACCTCCATCTCCATCTCCAATTCCAGAGCCAAAACCTCTTCCAAAGTCCGTTCCAATCCCAAGAGGATCAACAACTGGATCTTCAAATGCAGGAACTGAAATAGAAGAAGCCGTGGTTGCAGAAATCGGATTAATCCTGGCTGCGCTCTTCGCAGGTTGTGGTTTTTTCTTAACCTTTTTAGCAAAATCTTTTCTTTCAATTTGTGGTGTATCATCTCGAGTCTCTGTTACGGCCACTATTTGAGGAACTTCGTCTGTTCCTAAGGAGAGAACGATCAGATAAAGAACAAGCCCAATAAATAAGTGAACAATTCCAGTCGTAACTAATGACGCAATCTTATTTTTCCTCTTTAATTGCAACAGATCAGATTCAGTCAAAGCCTGGGCCGGCTCATGAATAGATTGATCATCCGTGGCTGTATCTTGCATTTAACTGTTATCTAATCACTAGACCATATCATAGAACTCAATGATTTTTACAGGTTTATGAGGATGAGGGAGTAAATTCTTTACTCTCCGTCATAAACAAGGCCTATTTCCTTCCTCCAATGATCCAATGATCGCATTAGTGCTAAAGTATCATCTATGGTCATTGCAGGGTAAATGGCTTTATTCTGCTTTACTCCTTCTGCAACTGCATCAGCTTCAGCTCCATAAAGATATTTTTCTGTACTTACATTAATAATCTCAGGAGACTCATCTCCAGACTTATATAGATGCAATTCAGTAACACCCCCTTGAGGTGATGGCTTCCAAGGTAAAGGAATAAACAAACGTCCCTCAGTTCCAGAAATACTGGCATTAATAGGCTCATCTAAAGCCACTCCACAACTGAGTCTTGCAGTTATTCCACCGTCAAATTTAACAACAGCACTTGTATATTCATCAACGCCCGTGGAGCCAATATGACCGACAGCCTTTATTTCAACAGGCTCTGAAAAAGAAACTCCATTTTTAATCCCTGCAACCAAACCGGCCAATGACATCGGATATCCCCCAACATCCAGAATCCCTCCCCCTGCTAAGGACTTATTTAAATGCCTTCCCTCTGGATTATCTCCAATATCAAAAGAAAATGATGCCTCTATCGATTTAACTTCACCTATTGCACCATCTTTAATCATTTCGATGATCTTTTGGGTCTGATCTGAACAGCGATACATATAGGCTTCCATTAAAAAAACATCATTACTCTGAGCCGCCGCTATAATCTCTTTGGCCTCACTTTCGTTAATACCGATTGGCTTTTCACAAAGAATGTGTTTTCCACCATTCGCTGCTTTTACAGCCCATTCTTTATGCATTGGATGAGGTGTTGCGATATAAATTGCATCGACCTCACTATCATCAAGCAAGTCCTGATAATTTGCATGTCGATTGGGAATGTCTCCGTACTGACTAGCGAACTTATCAGCAGATTCCTGAGAACGACTACCGACAGCAACGAGCTGTCCTGTTTCTGAATTAAGTACGCCCTCCGCAAAAGAGCCGGCAATACTTCCAGTCGCTAAGATACCCCAGCGTAATTTGTTGTTTTGAGCCTCCATAATATAAATTTCTAAGCCTGATGCTTATACTATTTATATGGAAGATTAAAGGAATAATTGATAATTTGAGGCTGCCGACTTAACTAATCAGTCTTCATTGCCCGCTTCAGCTCATTCTGTTTAGCTTTTTTGCGTTTTTGGATTTCTAAAAGCTTAATCTCAATGTCATTGATCTCATTATTTATCATATCCAACTCTTTCTGAAGAGAACTGATCTCATCAGTCTCATTATTTGATGAAGTTAGTGAGGCAATAACCTGCTTGAGGTCCCTACTTGTAATTGCATAACTTTTCACTCTGCCACCCCTAGCAATATTTATCCCAACTACTTTGCCATCCAAGTTGACAATAGGACCGCCACATTCATCAGGTCGAATTGTTAGGTCATGCTGCAAAGCATTAGGAAAGTCTGCTCTATTATCACTTAACGGCCCTCCAAATTGAGCGCCAGGGTCAGGTAAAGAAAATCGAGCCTGCCCATTTCCTCTAGATCCTAATGTTGCCTTGATGGTTTTCTCATCGTTTTCCCTTTTGAAATTTATACTTATCTGATCACCAGGTTTGAGACCTGAAACAGATTTTGCTAACTGTGCAGGGGATGCGATTTCGTTATCATCAATCTTTAGAATGATGTCATCGACACGAAGGCCAGCCTTATCTGCACCAGATCCCTTCTGAACCATAGTGACTTTTACCCCGCTGGGAGAGTTCTCCATTCCAACTCCCAAAAACCCTCTTTCGCTAACGGAAAGATTCCTTGGAGCAACACTGGCAACTCCGACAGCAATAGGATATTCATCAACTCCTGAAGCCGCCAAAAAAGTGCCTAAGCTAACAGTGTCATCTTCACTAACCTCGATGGCATTTAAATCGTTAAGATCCACCTTAATCAGGGCAATATCCCATTTCTTATCCACATTAAGAATTTTAAATTCACTCTTCCTGTTGTCGGATAATACGCAATAAGCACCTTCTTTAGGAATCTCACTTGATTTGGTTACCAAAAGCCCCTTGGAATCAACCACAGTGGCTAACGCCGCCTGCTTTCCATTTTTATTCATGATGGCAGCTGTCGACTTGTGAGCAGCTGCGATCACCGGCTTATACTCTGAAAACACACTTCGGTGATCTTTTTCATTTCTTGAAGGACGCCTCTGCTCAAGTTGAGCCTGATAAAACTTCATCAGGTCAGCCATGCGGGGATCATTCATATCCAATTCAAGCCCACCAGGATTAGCTTGATCACCAAATAACTCCTGAGCCTTTTTCATTATGTCTTCCATATATTCGGAAAGACCACCCATTTCCTGAGGAAGCTCTCTGTTGGAATTGTCGTTACCTCCAAAAAGCTTTTTTAATTGATCACCAAATTGTTCTATCAATCCTTGGCCATCGGAATCATCTGCAGAGAGCTCCTTAGTGAAAAAAGAAGAAACAATTAAAACTAAAGAACCAAATAAAACTACCTTTAAAACATTTGAGGTAAACTCTTTCATCTTCATTATTTAAATAAAATTTCGGCTTCCAAAAGCTCGTCTTGATTACCACGTTGAATAGAAAACTTAATTTTACTACCAAGTGGAGCGCTTTTTATTTTTGATGCCATTTCGTTTGCGTCAGAAATCTCTGCCCCATCGACGGATTTTACTACATCTCCTGATAATATACCCGCCATGGACGCTATCGAACCGTTGATCACTTCATAGATTTTAGCACCTCTACCTGCGAATTCTGCGTCTAAAATAACACCCAATTGAGGTCTAACTTTCTCAGTTTCTTGCGAGAGCTTGGGCTCCTCTTCATTACCTAAACCTGAGGCTAAGTCCTCCCAACTAACGAGTTTTACTTTATAAGACTGTTCTTTATTATTCCGCATTATCTGAACCTCTAAAACATCACCAGCACTACTAGAAGACACTTGATCCACAACGTCTGACATTTGTTCCGCAGCGATACCATCAATTTTCAAAATAACATCCCCATCTTCAATGCCGGCCCTTTTAGCGGGCGAGTTAGGAAACACCTTATCGACGGTGACTTGACCATTGCTATCATTCATTCTGACACCCAACATAGGTCTATCAGGATTAACTCCTGCAGCCATCATTCCTAAGCTTCCCCAAATTTCACCTGCAAGCATTCGGTCCCATCCCGCTTTAAATACAGATGATGGTACATGTCTATTTTCTGCTAGGCTTCCTCCAATCGACGAATGAATACCTATCACTTCTCCCTCAAGATTGAAAAGAGGACCACCTGAATCACCTCCAACGAGTGTACAATCTGTTCTAAGCATACCCATTGACCCGCTACTAATTAGCCTACCAAGGCGAATCGGAGGACTCCTATTCAGGTCGTAACCACCAGGGTGCCCCATGGCTATTAACCACTCACCAAGTTTTGCATTTTTTGAATCACCAATTTTGGCAAATGGCCATTTCCCTTCCTCGGTAATCCTTGCAAGCCCAGCGTCTCTAGTCCTGTTAGCACCTAAAGATTCACCCTTAACGCTCCTTCCATCAGGAAAGATAATTGTTAATTCTTTACCGGCAGCCTCGGTAACGTGGCCAGCTGTCATTATTAATCCATCCTCATTTATAATAACTCCACTACCTGTAGCTGGCTGATCATTTCCAACAACCGCAACAACGGTAGGCATTAATTCAGAGACAACTTTTTTTACTTTTCTTTCTCTCTCCTTCAGTTCCTCAATCGAGCCAAGTGAAACTTGAGGCATTAAAATATTTAGAAAAACAAAAATTAACGAATAAAAAGCAATCCTCATAAAAAATTTTAATATTAAAACTACGCGATTATAATCAAAATGGTTCTATTTCTTAACGAGATTAGTTTCCCGATCTCAATATAGCAAGCGACACATCTATATACTTCTTGTTTAAAGATGAATATTTTCTCACCTTTTTGAAGTCTTTTTCATGAAAATCGGTCTAACGCAGAGCCAAATGACGACAGGGGCTAAAACACTCAAAATGAATGTTAACTTGGGATTTTCCTGGCTTGAGGCCCCGATCACTGAAAATACAAAAGCTAAAGGAATACTACCAGTAGCAAGAGAGGCTAAAAATAGACGGGTTGGCATTCTCGAAAGACCCGCCATGCATGCAATCACTTCAGGCATAACAGGCAACCAGCGGGATAGAACAACTAGCCAAGCTCCGGTTCTTTGAAAAATCTTTTCACCTTGCTCTAATGCCTGCAAGCCTGCAATTCTGACTGCAACTCTTCTTCCATATTTCTTACATAAGATATAGGCAAGATAGCCTGAGACTATTGAGCCGAATGAACCGATTACACCACCCAGAACTGGACCATAAACCAAACCAAGAGTCACCATAACAGCGGTTCCTGGAATAGGTAATAGCAAATCAAAGATGAGAAGTAGAATAGCAATCAGCCAGGCCCACTTGCCCCACTCTCTTAACCATTCTCCATCTCTTGAAAAAGCATCTTCAAAAGCAGAGCCCCAAATTAGAAAGGGCACGACAAATGATAAGGTTAAAAAAATTAATATCCAAACTAAGCGCATGAGATGACTTTTAATTACAAGAAATGGAGATTAAATTAATTATCTAAATAAAAGGATAATGCCAGCATCGAAATCAATAGACATAGAAAAACTTCCTGACATCGCACTTGAATGCATGAACAACGCTAAGTTTCCTGTGTTAGCGACTGTTGGAAATGATCAACCCAGAGCAAGGCCTGTTTCCCCTGTAAAAAATGATCGATTTACTATCTATGTTGCCAATCTTAGGAAATATGGGAAAACAAAAGAGATTGAAGACAATCCCAAAGTCGAACTTTGCTACACCTCATCTAATCACGACCAAGTCCGAATAACTGGTATTGCAGAACCACTATCAGATATGGATGAAATCATGGAAATTTGGAACTCTAATGCTTTGCTTCGTAAATTCTTAGTAAGCCCAGACAATCCCGAGCTTATTATTTATAGAATTACACCTAACCATGTCCGCTTCATGCGAGAATGGGCTCTCGAATACTATGATGTTCCGATTTCTTAAGATCCGAAAAAAGACATTCCAAAATACATCAGCGCGATCAGAATAAGAATGATTATTCCGCAGGCTTTAGCCCATTTCCAAGGTGTAATATCAACATCATTAGTGTAAGACTGAACATAGGCTTCTTCTCGAGGAGAAATCTTTGCCTGAACAATCATAATTAATGAAATGATTACGAAGTTAATCGCTGCTAAATGCAACCAATGCATTTCATGACCAAGCAAATTGTTTTCTCTAATTAGTCCAAAATACCCCCAAAAAGCGAAGCCAAATCCAATCGCCATTAGCGCCCCTTTTGAAGTCACTCTTTTATGGAAAATTCCCATCAAAACAACCGCCAACAATGGAATGTTATAGAGGGCTGCGAGGTTCTTCATTAAATCAAAAAGGCCATCAAATCCCTTGGCCTTCAACACATCAATCATAGGAGCAAGAATGATTGCACCGATGGCGATAAATATTCCAAAAAACTTACCAACCCTCACTAATTGCTGATCAGAGGCATCAGGCTTTATCACCCCTTTATAAATATCAATGCTGAATAATGTGGCAGCACTGTTCAAACTGGAATTAAAAGAACTTAGGATTGCTCCGAAAATTACTGCCCCAAAAAAACCAAGTAAAGGTGCAGGTAAAACCTTGTCTACCAGAGCACCATAGGAATCATCAGCCTCAATGGTCTGTCCAAATATATGCCAAGCGATAATTCCTGGGAGAACCAAATAGAGAGGACCTAAAAGTTTCATCCCAGCAGCGAAAAGGACACCTTTCTGCCCTTCAGCCAAACTTTTAGATGCAAAGGTCCTCTGAACGATGGCCTGGTTAGTACACCAGTAGTAGGTTGTTATTAATAACATACCTGTGAAGAGGGTCGAGAATGGAATATTCTCACCCTCTTTGCCTATAGGTGAAAGTCTTTCGGGATGATTTTCTAGCAGATAAGAAACTCCACCTCCGAATCCGCCACCTCCAGCGAGCTCGTTGCCGACGGCAATGATACCAAGAATAGGTATAAGAAGGCCCCCAATCAATAATCCTATTCCATTAAAAGTATCAGAAATAGCCACTGCCTTTAGACCACCAAAAATGGCATAAATACTTCCAACCACACCCAATAGTATTACCGTAGCCCACAATGCGGCTGATTCATTCCCATTAAAAATACCAAAGTCGGCTATTCCAAAAACCTTAATCATAAATAAGGCTCCTGAATAGAGAACAAATGGAAGTAAATTCGTTAACAGTGATAGCAATAGGAGAATCGATACCGTCGCCCCTACGGCCTTTGAATATCTTCTTTCAAGAAACAGTGAAACGGTTGCCACTCCTCCCTTCAAATATTTTGGAAGAAACACCAGAGCCATTAATACAATGGCAATGGATGACCACACCTCCCAGGCCATAACCTGCATACCATTTGCAAAGGCACCTCCATTAAGACCAACAAGCTGTTCGGTTGAAAGGTTAGTTAGGAGCAATGAACCGCCGACAACAATCCAAGGCAAACTTCGCCCAGCTAAAAAGTACCCTGTCGATGTATTTTGGTTATCTTTTCTAGTTGCTCGCCATGAGAAAAACCCAACGAGTCCGGTAAATATTAAAAATGCAAGAATTTGAATCATAAGTGTGGGAGTTATGAGCGATAACTTAGAGCTCTTTTATTTGAATATCTTTATACCATGCTTCGGCAGGTGGACCAGAATGAATTTGCAATCCAAACCGACCGTTTCTTGGGACTTTAGTTTCATTAACTTTCTCAAAGTATCTTGTGGCGAGCGCACCGTTAATCCAAATAGTAATAATATCACCTTGAGCTCTTATTCTAAATTCGTTCCAGCCTTCAAGTTGAGTCACCTTTTGCGCAGGGGTAGAAACATTAGTAAGAAATTTTCTGCGGCGAGATTCATCATAAAGAGCACCCCAGATTGAGACCTTTCCCATTATTCCAATATCACATTGGAACCCAATCATCTCATGATGATTAGGGATCCTCTCACTCCAAAATTGTACGCCGGCATTTTTTCCCTCTCCAATTAGCTTGGCCTTAAATTTTAAATCAAAATCTTTATAAGATTTATTTGTTACAAGAAACTGATTTTTTGGGATTTTCTTCTCTAAACTTCCCGCCACAATGGCTCCGCTCTCAACTCTAAACCACTCTTCACTTCCTTCCCAACCCTTCATTGATTTCCCATCAAATATTGATTCATAATCATTTACTTTAGGGTATAAGAACTGGACACACACTGGACACGGTACTGAAATCGGAGGACCCACAGGCTCAATCGCTCCGTCTGCTGAATTAATTTTAAAAACCCTCACGTCATTACTATTCTGGCCACCAGCAATGAGATATTGCCCTGTAGGATCGATGCCAAAGCCTCGAGGCGTTTTTACGCCTAGAACTTGAATCTCCACCAACTTCAATTTTCCTGTGGCTTCGCTAACATTGAAAACAGCAATACTGTCATGACCTCGATTAGAGCAATACAAAAACTTTCCGCTAGGGTGCATCAACAGCTCAGCAGTCGAATTTCTCTTTTTAGCATGAGACTCAGGCAAGGTGCTTATGGTTTGCATTTCCTTGAGAGCCCCCTTCGTCGAATCAAATCCAAAGGCCGTTACTGAGGAAGTAATTTCGTTATTCGTATATCCATATTTCCCATTTGGTGAAAAAGCAAAATGCCGTGGACCATTACCAGGTTTCACTTTTGCAAAACCTGGATCATTAACGGTCAACTTTCCGCTGCTTGAATCGTAATCATAAATTACTACCTGATCTAACCCAAGATCAGCACAAACAACAAATTTACCGCTAGGGTCAATATCAATGGAATGCGCATGAGGAGACTTTTGTCTGGGCAGTACACTTGATCCCGTATGTTGAATAAAAGATGACATCTTGAGTTTACCAGAATCATCAACAGACACTCCACCAACACTACCTCCCACATAATTGGCAAAGAAAACATGCCCCCCGGCCTGATCAGCAGAAATATGACATGGAGCCCCTCCTTGTGTTGAAACACGATCAGATAAAACCAATGAACCATCGGCGGAATTAATGGCATAAGAGGCAACGGACCCGCTCGCCTTACCCTCATAGTCATTTGTTTCTTCCACTGCTATCAAATACTTCTCATTGGGTAAAATTGTCAGGAATGACGGGTTGTCTCCTTTAGCCGCAAGCACAGGCTTTGAGAGTTGGCCTGTTTTTAAATTCAATTTTGAGCTGTATACCCCTTCACTATCTTTTCCTCTAGTGTAGGTACCAAAATAAACCCAAAGCTCATCACCCTGAGATTTTAAAACCGGTGAAGAAAGTATAATGGCTAAAAATAGAAAGAGAAATTTCATCGTACTATCAAACTTATTAAGCGTTATGATATCAAGCTAAACATTTATCCATCACAACATTTAAATGAAATAAAGTTATTGATCAAAATCTCCTATTAAAACTGGCTCCAACCCAAGCTCTTCATTTCCCCTTCTTTCCTAACAACAGATCCCAATCAATTTTACCGATATCTTTTTGATACATTTTCAGTCCATCAACAGCATTCTCATTAGAGGAATCAATTTCAACCGCAGCTGAAAGCATATACCCGGCCAGTAAAACATTCACATTGTTACCCGATTTAATTAGAATCTGTGCTCTTGATTGTAAAACTTGTGCGAGTGTAATCGCACTGTATTCAGGTTTAGAATTTTTCCTTGGTATCTCATTTTTGAACTGAAAATTAGCAATCGCCGCGTGACGGTTTCGGGGATCTAAATTTAAGGCTAAAGCAATCAGTCTTGGCGCAATCTTCACGCCTTTAGCATCTAATTTATCCTTAAATTTATTAACAGTAAAAGAGGCAATGCTAGATGCTATTTTATGCCTATCCGTTGCTAAAAGATCAACATCTTCAGTATTGAATAAGGCCCCTTTAACAATAGGCTCAATGTACTTGGGTGATTCAGAGTAAGAACTTGAACAAAATAATGCAATAAAAGTTAGAATAGAGTATTTATTGAAAGTATAAGAGAAATAATTACAACTCATCAGGTCGTGCTAAGATCCACAGCAAAAAAGAAATATCAAGTAACTCGCATGAAAATGGTAATGAATATTAAAAAGATTGGATCATTAGTTTCATTTATTTCCGTAATTTTTTTATTCATCCTCGCAAGACCCAACTTATCTGCACACACCTTCCAAACTAATCTTTATCCTGATATAGAGCTTAAAAGCGATCACTTGGTTATAGAATTATGGATCGCCTCATTTTTATTTCCTCCATTTGAAGACATCGGGTACGGAGATGGCAAACCACGGCCCACTCTAGATGATACTGGCAAGAGGGTTATCGATTTTTTTAATTCAACATGCCCCATTGAGATCAATGGTAAAAATGTGCCTCCAATAATTGAGTGGCTAAAGTTTGAAGAGATGGATGAAGTTTCTCACCTAGGAGAAACCGCAGACATTACGATGGCAAAAATGCTTTTCAAATACCCTATCAATGAGGAGGTTCGTAACATCAAGTTTGGCTGGGGATTATGGTTCCCCGAAAATTCAGTTAAGGTTATCAATGAGGAGGGACAAGAAGAAGTCTCTCACAATCCAAACATATTAGACATGTTGATATTTGTGGATGGAGAAGCTCATCCCATGTATCTCACTAAAGAAGAACCAGAATATGTTTGGCACGCACCAGCAAAAACTTATAGCGATACTATTATAAATGAAGCCGTCAATAGCGCCCAAACCCAAAAGGTTATCACTCTTCCCTCCATATCAATTCTGATATTGGTTATAGGTTTTCTAATAACAATAACCAGGCCAAAAGGAAGACCTCTACTTCGTTTAAGCATAATTCTTATTAGCTTTGCCTTGGCCTTCTTTAGTAAGAATATGCTTAGAATGGAAACCCCTATTACACTAGAGGGCTCTATAGAAAAACTTGAACCTAAAGAAGCTGTGGACCAGTTCACTAAGCTGCACAGAGGCATCTATAGAGCGTTCGATTCAGAGACTGAGGATGCTATTTACAATAATTTAGCCAAATCTGTTTCATCACAACTTATTGCCCCCCTCTACGAAGAAATTTTTCAAAGCCTGATACTAAGAGAAGAAGGCGGCGCTGTTTCAAGGGTCAATAAAATTGATTACATAGACATAAAAGCTACGCCTGAAAATAATTCCAATAATTTCAATGTGTTTTGCAAATGGCAGGTTCATGGAAGTGTCCGTCACTGGGGGCATAACCATTTCCGTAGCAACGAGTATGAAGCTGAGTATGTTTTATCTCCTGAAAACAACCTGTGGAAAATTGCATCATCATCCGTAAATCTTCAAAAACGAATCAAGCCGCCCAATGGAAAATGAAAACTTAATCCTCCAGATTAGGGATCTTCATTTTCAATATCCGGCTAGTGATTTTAAAATAGAGATCTCCAACATCAAGATCACTCAGGGAAGTAAAATTGCAATTTCTGGAAAAAGCGGTTCAGGTAAAACCACTTTAATCCACTTGATTTCAGGAATCCTCAAACCTCAATCTGGAGAAATTCTATTCTTTGATAAATCGATCACGGATATGAATGATAAAGAAATTCGCAAACACCGAATTTCAAATATAGGATTCATTTTTCAAGAGTTTGAACTCCTTGATTACCTCAATGTGATGGATAACCTAATCCTCCCATACAAAATCAATAAATCGTTGAGTATAGACGAGGAAATTAAAAATAAAGCTAAAGAAATTGCTAACAGAATTGGTATCGGTAATAAACTTGATCAACACCCAAAACAGCTTTCTGGGGGAGAACGCCAACGTCTTGCCATAGCAAGAGCATTAATCACCTCTCCACCATTAATCATTGCAGACGAACCAACGGGCAATCTCGATAACAAGACATCGAACATCGTAATGGATGAAATCACAGATCAAGTCTCTTACACCAATTCAACACTCATAATGATTTCACATAACAACGAATTAATTTCGTCATTCGATGAAATTATCGACATCCAAGAATCTCCAAACATTATCACACAGCCATAAAAGAATTATTACAGATCTCATGGAGCCATCTCCTTTATCATAAAGGAAGATCCATAATCCAAATCGCGGCACTAACTCTCACACTAGGCCTTCCAATTACTTCTAAAATTGTTTCATCTGAAGTATCAAAGAGACTTCTTGCAAGAGCCGAGGCAACGCCTTTGATATTCGGAGCCAAGGGAGATCGATTTGACCTGATACTTAATTCACTTTTTTTTAGAGGCAGTTCAACAAACAAAATTTCCATACGAGATTACCAATTGTTAAGCAAAGAAAACCGAGGCCTGGCCATTCCATTGAATTTAGGTTTTTCGGCAAAGGGGTACCCGCTTGTAGGCACCACTCCTGAATATTTTGAATCTCGTAACATTTCGCTAGCTAGCGGAACCCTCCCCCTAAGAAATGGTGAGGTGACGCTGGGTAATTCTTGCGCTAAGAAACTCGGATTAAATACAGGAGGATTCATCCTCACTGACCAAGTTAATCTATATGATCTTTCGGCAAGCTATCCGATTAGGTTAAAAGTCTCAGGAGTATTAGAAAAATCAAATACGGCTGATGATGAAGCCTTATTCGTCAATCTTCAATCATCTTGGATTATTGAAGGCATTGGTCATGGTCATATCAAACTTGATGAAAACACATCTAAAGAAAACGTTCTCTCAGAAAGCAAATCCTCGATCACAGCCAACTCGTCACTAGAAAATTACATAGAAATCACAGACTTAAACATTGACCAGTTCCATTTTCATCAGGAAAAACAAAACCTGCCCATTTCATCAGTCCTTATATTCCCAAGTAATTTTAAGGATAGAACTATTCTTAAGGGGAAATACAATCAGCATTTAAGCCTACAACCGCTGATCCCATCTGAAACCGCCAACGAAATCCTTAATGTAATCTTTAAAATAGAGAACTTATTGAATGCGTCATTCATCTTAAGTGGACTAGCAGCAACATTATTTTTGATCACTTTAATTCTTCTCTCTCTGCAATTGCGGAAAAATGAGTTTAAAACTCTCCACCTGATTGGCTGTGATCGCCTTACGGTAATTTTTCTCTATATTGGAGAATTAATGATTTTAATCACAATGTCATTAATTTTGGCTTTTGTGAGTGCCGTGACATTAAAAAATGTATTAGTCAGCCTAATTATCTAGATAAGATTCAAAATTGTTAGTGAACTGGCTGTTTTTCGTAAATTTATCAAAAATTTAACGATGACAAATATTTAAGTATGGTTTAATTTATAATCATGAAGTCAAAAGCGAGACTTTTAATGATTATTGGAGCAACATCGCTCCTGTCTTCGTGTCAAACTTACAAGGTATCTCTCACCTATAATCCACCAAGTTTTAATCAACGGGTCGTCAAAGGTGAACCGAGTATCAAAATTGACAAAATAAACGATGTTAGAAACCTTCGTGGCTCGGAGCTCGGCGCCATAAAAAATGAATTCGGCATATCGATCAAATCAATACAAGCGAAACAACCTATAAGTGAAATAGCTCGAACCGCTTTCTCCCACGCTTTAAAGAGTAGAAATCTATTAGCAGAAAAAGATGCTAAATATATTCTTCAAGCTGACGTATTACAATTTGAGTGCAGCCAATATTCAACTCAAAATGCTGAATGCAGGATCCGTGTTCATCTCTATCAGGCAAAAACAGGCCGTCTAATTTACAGCCAATATTATTACTCTACTAAAACCAAAGTTTCTCCAAACGTTTCTTATTGGTCAAACGTAGAAGAAATAGCTGTTGTCGCCTCTGAAGCTCTACAAGATGTTGTCGATCGTGCAGTGGATGATCAAAAATTAAGAAGAATGCTTCGGTAAATTGTCTGATAACTGAGCATCAATTAAATGTATATGCTCAATATTGACCAGACCCCAACAAACAAAATCATAGCCGAGCTCAACCAAAAGGCGACTTCATAAATTCCACCTGTCTTAATTTCAGAATTTTTACGCTGACTTTTAAAAACAATGGCGGCAAAAAGAACGACCAATAAAATAATTGATGTTGAAACACCACCAACAACAATCATCCATACGGGTTTTTGAAATAACAAATGCACCAATGCCCATAATGTAGGTATCACCACAGCAAGCATCCCTAACCATATCTTTCTGGATTTAAAATTATCGAAATCAAGAAGCCCCACCCTTCCAAAAGCATCAGTAAATTGACGAGTCCAGGCAGCTAAAGCAGAAAAAGCTGTCGAAAAGAGAACGACAAAAGCCCCGAAGTAGAAAAAAGGTTCCGCCCAAGCCCCTAGGGTTGCCGTGTAAAGATTTGAAAGATTTTCAAGGAATGCTTTACCACCGACGTTGAAATCGCCTTTCCCGTAAAGCAATGCTGATCCAAGCAAGAAAAAAGCAACCGTTACGAGAGTGTACACGATCATTGCGAAGATGGCATCAATATACATTACCTTTATCCATCCTTTAGCTCTGCGATTCCATTCTTCTGTGCCATCATTTTGACCCGTGTTAGAAGCATACCCTTTCTCTATTAACCAATAGTTATAGGCCATGATCTCATCTCCCCCAACTCCTGTCAGCCCAAACGCTCCGATGACCACAATAGCCATTCCTGCACCGTCGGGTATTTTAAACTGTAAGCCAGAAGTAATGTTAGCAATCGAAATTGCTGACTCTGTGCTCTGCAAAGCAATTAGGGAGAAAAAGGTAAAGATCGTAAATAATCCAATCATTGATACCGACAACACCTCCAAAATTTTATAGTACCCAGAAACAACGATTGAAGCAATGGCGATGACAACAATGATTAGCCACCAAAAATCCGACACTCCAGGAAAAGCCATATTAAGCAAGACTGAAACTAAACCAACTATAGCGCCGACTTGAAGAAACTTGATTAACATCAACACTAACCATGTCCATACAGTCCAATTCGCTTTACCTATTTTTGGGCCAGGCAATGAATTAAATGAGGCAAAGGTTGTCTCCCCCGTCATGATCGCTCTTTTACCAAATTCTAACTGAACCGCCACTTTGACCAGACAACTTACAAGAATAACCCACATCGCGACGAAACCTGCTTTCGCTCCAAGTTGGGTGGTTGCAATTAGCTCCCCTGATCCAACAATCGAAGCCGATAATATAAAGCCCGGCCCCAGATGCTTCACAGTCTTCCCGAGTGTTTTGGGAGGTTCAATGATTTTTGATTTATCTAGAGAGTAAGGGTCTTGGGATTGCATACTGAAGAGTTTCCGTATAGCGTGATACTAAGAGCCAAACAAAAAAAGACAAATTTCAATGCCAATTCAGATGAAATGGACTTTTATAGTCAATATTTGCTTATTTTGTAATTTATCGGGCTCTCCAGATATTGAGTTTTTTGAAAAGAAAATTAGACCTATCCTCGTTGATGAATGTTATCAATGCCATAGTGAGGAAAACAAAATTAAGGGAAACCTGAGATTGGACTGGAAGGGAGGATGGCTCTCAGGCGGAGATTCCGGCCAAGCAATCATTCCTGGTCAGCTCGGAAAAAGTCTTCTAATTCAAGCAATCAGACATGGCAATGATGGGCTTAAAATGCCACCAAAAAAGAAATTAACGGCCCAACAAATCGAGGACCTTGAAAAATGGGTTGTAATGGGTGCTCCTGATCCAAGGTCATCAGAAAATACATCCAAGTCCGAAAAGAAATTAAACCTTCAAGCATCACGACAGTATTGGGCTTTTCAACCCATAAAAAATTATCCCACTCCAAAAGTCGCAGATAAAGCATGGCCTAAAAACAATATAGATCATTTCATACTAGCAAAACTTGAGGCTCAGAATTTGTCACCTTCAAAGAAAACTGACAGCGTTACTCTTCTTAGAAGAATATATTATGACCTAATCGGCTTGCCGCCTACCCCAGCGGAAATTGACAATCTTTTAAATCTTAACGATTCAAAACAAAAAGAATTCATTGAAAATAAAATTAATGAACTCTTAATGAAAAAAGACTTTGGCATAAGATGGGGCCGACATTGGTTGGATGTAGCTAGATATGCTGACTCAACAGGTGGAGGAAGAACATTACTAATGAATGAGGCATGGCGCTATCGAGACTATGTTATTGATTCATTCCACAATGACAAACCTTACAACGAATTTGTGAAGGAACAAATCGCTGGCGATTTGATGTCAAGTTCATCATCAGAACAAGAAATGGAGAGGCTAATATCAACGGGATTTTTGCTTCTTGGCCCAACTAATTATGAGCTACAAGATAAAACCATTCTTGAAATGGATATTATCGATGAACAACTAGACACCATCGGCAAATCCTTTATGGCGCTTACTCTAGGATGCGCCCGATGCCATGATCACAAGTTTGATCCTATTTCCACACAAGATTATTATGGCTTGGCGGGAATACTAAAAAACACAAAGTCCGTTGTTCATAGTAATGTATCAACTTGGAACAAAAGATCACTCCCCCTATCAAAAGAAGATGAAGAAAAGGCCAAAAATATTCGCTCCCAAATAAAGGAATTTCAAAACAACATCAATGGCTTAAAAAGTAAACTTTCTGATGCTGGAGCGAAGAACAAAAACAGCAAGAATCTAAAAGGTATAATCATTGACACTCCTGATGCGTCTATAAAAGGACAATGGATCAAATCAACTTCAGTGAATGGTTTTGTTGATGCCAATTATTTACATGACGACTCAAAAGAAAAAGGTCAAAAATCAATAACTTACCCGATTAAAATACCTAAAACTGGCAAATATGAAGTCAGAGCATCATATACTAGTGGT
>JACETS010000022.1 GCA_013911195.1 Verrucomicrobiales bacterium
ATTTTACCCAACTTATAATAGGTGAGTTTACCTTTTTATCGTTAGGTTCAATTTTAAGAGGAATGCCTGATGGGCTCATGCTTATTTCCCATGATGGATTATTTACAGCTTCTGATAACCTTGATGCAAGCCAGGGATAAGATTTCATTATTAATGGAATCCCTTTGTTAGGGACCAATATCTTCCAGTATGTTTCAGTTTTTGCGATGAACTCAGGAAGAGAGATTAAAGGATTCCTTCGATACTCTTTATATAAATTAGCAATGTCTATTCCAGCTAAATTAATTCCATTGTATAGACCATGTTTATTAGGTGAAACATAATGCTTACGATACCAACTTCCAAACTTTTTACTTATCATTAGGTTAAGTTCCAAGTGCAGATGGGCTCTGGTTTTATTGATGCCATCACCGGTATAGCCGAGCGTTCCAATGGATGTTCCTGATCTTACGATCTGTCCGTTTGTGCATGAGATGTCTGCCAGATGAGCGTATAAACTATAAAATTTTCCATATCCCCAGTCATGTTCTATGACTACGTAGCGTCCGTAGTTACTCGCGCCTGCTGATTTGCTGGTGTGGACAACTTTCCCATGAGAAATTGATCGAATTTTATCGAGCGGCACCCCTCTTGAGTCTCGTGAAACAGGCTTTATATCAATGCCCTCATGAAATTTACTATATAAAATACCAGAGCTTGTCCTCTTTGGATTCCTAACATAACCATACTTTCCACCTTCCCATGGCTTGCTTGGTTTACCTTCAAATGTACGATCAGTATACATGTAGAATTTAGAGCCATCAGGTCCAAATATTTCCTTGTTTGGTGTTGCTAATACTAAGTCTATTCTTTTGTGCTGAGCGTAAAGATTTAATGACAGCAGTGTCCAACAACATGCTAATAGCAGAATTAGGGATCTTCTAGAATGAAAGAAAATCATTATTAAATGAATCAATTATTCCGGTGGATTAATATTTTGGGGTAATGGCTCTGGTGGAATAATTGTTGAACTAGGAGCCTGAGGTTCAATTAATTTAATTTTAAGGCTTTTAAATTTTTCGATACTCTTTTCGGTAAAGCCTTTCCAGCAAGTAATATATCCGTGTTCAATCGGGCCATCAATAACCACAAAATCAACGGGCTCCATCCCGAGAACAGTGACGAGTCTTCTGCCTCTGGCTACTGTAGATAGTGTGCTTAGTTCTTTGACTTTCTTTTTCTTAAGTTTAAAAGACATTCCATAACTCTCGCCGTCTTCTGATAAAAATGGATAAAAGCCATCAATGTCTCTTTGACTAAAAGAAGGTTCCTTAAAAACGCTAAAGACTTTTTGAGAGACTCTTATTTGCACAGTTTGCTCTTTTTGATTCCCTTCTCCTGATTCTAAATGAAAACTAATAAGTCCTGAGTCTTTGCGTTTTGCTCCTAGCATCAGGGGAAGAATTAAAATTAGTGCTAAAGATCTCATATTATTCGTCATTTTTACAGTGAACCATACTCGTTAGCGAGTGCAACTTTGCTTTATTATCTTCCACGCTTTTCACTCTAATTAGTCGTCAATGGGTGAATTTGGAGGCTAAATCGTCATATTGTGCAAAAAAAATAGAATTAGATCCAAAAAATTATATTAGAAGCCTTGCATGATGAGGTACTACGAGGCTAGATTCTCCATCCAAGATTTAATCATAATTCCAGGTATATCCTAAAATACAACCCCTATATTAGATATGGACTCACCTAAGGAGCTTATCACAGAAGAACAACTAGACCCTAAACTTGTCACTCTATTTTTAAAGGCACAGAGTGCAATTGAGCTTTCAAATTATGATTATGCTCTACAGATTCTTCATAATATTCTTAAGGAAGAGCCAACTTTTCTTAAGGGTCGTCAGATTCTACGCGCTGCTCAAGGTGCTAGATGGAGAGCCGGTGGTAAAAAAGGCAAAGGATTACTTTCAGGTGCCGGCGGCATGATGAAAGTGAAAAATAAAATTAAAAAAGATCCTTTGGGATCTCTTGATGACATAGAAAAGAAATTAGATTCTGATCCTTACAATGTGGAAGCAAACACATTGTTTTATGAGGCATTTATGGCATTAGGTATTCCAGAAATAGCAACTTTTGGGCTTGAGACAATTCGTGAAGGACATCCTTCAGATACCAAGAATCTCCACAAACTAGGAGATCATTTTTTAGCTCAGGGTGATGGTGCGGAGGCAGCGAAAGTATATGACTCTATTGTTGAAAAGGACCCGTCTGATGGTGATGCAAGGAAAAAAGCCAAAGATGCTTCCGCCCAAGCAACAATGGCCAAAGGTGGGTGGGGAGTCAAAGATCGTTCTTTCAAAGATTTACTCAAGGACCAAGATGAGGCAAAGAGTCTTGAGAGTGCATCAAGAAAAGGTGCAACTAAGGAACAAATGCAAGCTCAACTTGCTGACCTGGGATCTCAATATGCAGAAAACCCTGAAAACTTAGATGTTGTTAAGAAAATAGCAGATCTGTACGAGAGGCTTGAGGATTGGGAAAATTGTGCGTCATATTATGACTATGCTTTTACTTTGAGTGCAGCGGATGAAACGCTTCAACGAAAGGCTGAAGACGCTCGTGATAATTTGCGTCTGCAGCAAATCAAAGATCTCGAATCTGATATTGAGTCAGGAGGGGATGGAACGGATGATAAGAAGGCTCAATTAGAAGAGCTTAAAAGTGCATCCATTGAGCAGCAGATCAAAGAATCTGAAGTTAGGGTCGAACGTAACCCAACTGACCCGCAACTTAGATTTGATCTCGGTAATCACTTGTTTACAGCTAGCCGTTTTAGAGATGCAATTCCGCATTTGCAGAAGGCAAAGAACAATCCTCATATTCGTATTCGTTCAATGCTTATGCTTGGACGTTGTTATGATGAAATGAAAATGTATGATTTGGCAATTGGTTCTTTGAAAGATGCTAACGCTGAAGTTTTTGCCATGGACAATACGAAAAAAGAGATTCTTTATAATCTTGGCCTTGTCTACGAAAAACTGGAGGACAAGGAGCATTCTCTCGAGAGCTTTAAAGAAATCTACAATGCTGATTATGATTATCGGGATGTAGCAAAAAGGGTCGAAGAGTCATATTCTTCATAGATTCTTTTTATCAATATAATTTAATAATACTAATCCTTTTTAGGTATACAGACTTATATCTGTAGTACTTTACTTATTCATTAGTTGGGGATTAGATTAAATTAGTAGAATTCAAATTTTTAATATCATTGTCTCAACAAACCGACATACCAAGAAAGTCAATTTATAGACTTTCTATTTATCAGCGCTGTTTAGAAAGACTCAAAGAAAATGGTTTGGATACTGTTTCGTCCAATTCTCTTGCTAAAGCTGCTGGAGTTAAATCAGCACAACTTCGAAAAGACCTTGCCCATTTTGGTCAGTTCGGGACTCGTGGTCTTGGATACAGTGTTGATGCTCTTATTGAAGTTATTACCGGAGTGCTAGGAACAAGTAGTCTCCTTCCGGTAATATTGGTAGGAGTCGGAAACTTGGGTTCTGCATTGTTAAAGTACAGTGGATTCAATAGGGAAGGTTTCGAAATTTCAGCTGCATTTGAATCAGATCAGAATCGGCTGAAAACTGTGGATGCCGATATTCCTGTAATGGATGTTTCTCAAATGACTCAGTATGTTAAAGACTATGATGTCAAAATTGCTATTATTGCGGTTCCAGCAGAAACTGCTCAGGAAGTAGCAAACGCACTCGTTAATGCTGGAGTCCAAGCTTTCTTAAACTTTTCATCTACTGTTCTTAAGACTCCCGATAATGTAATAGTTAATTCAGTAGACCTTGCTTTAGAATTGGAGCATTTGAGTTATTTTGTTAAGTGATTTCCTTATGAATTTTGCAGGTAATTGAAAATGTTTTCTAAAGTGCAATTATCTTATTTTAAAAGTTATTAATGATAACAAAACGACAGATTAGATTTGCTGCGCTCATTTCTATTGCCTTGCATCTTTTGTTTGCTGTTGGGGTTACATCGATTCTTGCATATAAAAGGTCGATGCCTCCAATAAATGATGATTTTGAGAAAGCCATAAATATCAGGTCTACTAATTATTTTTCATCATCGATTAACACAAAATATTTCTCTAGGGAAGAAAACGAACCTTTGCATTCTGGGCGATCAGAAGGTGGTTCTGTGTGGTGGAGGTGGACTGCTCCTGATGAATGCGAAGTTTCATTTAATGTGATTAGTTCAGATTTTGAACATGTATTTGGAATTTATACTGGGGCTCTATTAGAAACTTTAGGAAAAGTTCCAATTTCTAGCACTCCTGAGGAATCAAAATATAAGTTTCAAGCTCTCAAAGGAATGACATATCACTTTGTGGTTGCTTCAACATTGCCTCTGAATAGCGGGTCTCTTGAGATGCAAATGAGTGTTTCAGAAAAAGATGATGATTATGTAATTATTATGCCTGAGATGCTTGAGACTATAGACAAAGAGGAAGAAAAAAGATTTGTAAGCACTGATTCAAATGAGTTATCACCAATTACACCAGTAAAGACAAATCTAGAGTCGGATAAAAATACGACAGCCCAAAGTGATTTAGTTCCATCTGCAGATGGAGATGAAAATGTGCCAAACATTTCGGGTCAAGATTTACCCTTCGGTGATCTAGTCAAAAAAGATTATTCTGAAGGAGAAGATCAAGGTAATCCTGCTTTACCAATTGTTCCACAATGGGCACCTGAAAAAACAGTTGTGAAAGATGATAGTCTTTCAAAAGAGGAGCCCAATAATAATTCAGAACAAATTAAAAATCTTGAGGTATCTGAGTTGAGGGAGCCGGAAAATTCTGATTCTCATTTTGAAAATAGTTTACCAGAAAAAGTTGAAGATGATGATTTGAAATTAAATAAAGAAGAATTGGAGTTAATCGAATCTCTGGAGAAAAAAGATTTGGATTTTCTTAAATCTAACATTGAAAAAAATCCCCCTCAGCCAGAGCAAGCTGAACCAATACCCCCCACCCTAAATCCCTCCGAAACCGCTTTTCAACCTGAGACAATTAAAAAGAGAACTTTGGGTAAATTAAGTAACCTTGGTGAAGCTGCCTTAAATGTTGAGGAAACTGATCTTGGGCATTTTAAGAAGAAAGTAGATTTAGCAATCCAGAAAAGTTGGCATCGCGCAAGGTCGGCTCATGCTGACCTTGTAAAATACGGTTCTTTAAAAGTGAGATTTTGGATAAATCAAAGAGGGCAAATTGTTGATATACGCCTTCTACGAAATGATGCTGATCCAGTGGTAGTTGATTTTTCAATTAGTGGAATTCTTCGAGCAGAAATTCCTGAGGTTCCGCAAAAACTTATTGAAAGGACGCAGGACGGAAGAATGGAATTTGAGTATGAAATTATTATATATTAACCATGAGAATAGTGCTTGCAGATATAGCTTCTGAAATTCCAAATTCAATGAATTTAGTCTATAGTTTTATTAGTGATGGTGGAATTTTTATGTTCTGCTTAATTCTGTTATCAATTGTATCAGTTACAGTGATTGTACTCAAGGGCTTGACGTTAAGGGTCAGTAAAATAATTCCTCGACCAGTTCAACGGGCAATGAAAAGTTCAAGCTCATATATTGATGAAGATGATATTTCAGGTTTAACTGAGTGTTTGCAATCTCATAAATCACCACTCTCTCGTATTGGGCTTGGTATCATAGTTGGTGCCCCTTCTAATAGGCTTGAAGCCTCTTCAACGGCTGAGGCAAAGGCTAGAGAAGAGATAGTGATAATGGAAAGAGGAATTGCCTTGCTTGAAGTTGTTATTACTATCGCTCCTTTGTTAGGGTTGCTTGGAACTGTTTCTGGCCTTGTTGGGGTATTTAGTAATGTAGATTTAGCTGAAGCGGGAAGCTCTCGAGTTGCCGTATCGAGGGGCATTGCTGAGGCCTTGAATACGACGATAGCAGGTCTGGCAGTAGCTGTGCCGACGGTAATTGCACATAGTTATTTTACAAAAAAAATTGAGAGGTTTGGTGTTAGAATGGAAGTATTGACGGACAGTTTAATTACGGCCTTTTATAAAAACCCATCCGAGGTTCTTTATTCAAAAATAAAAGGACTTGTTTCTGAAAAAAGTGATTAGAAATGAGGTTCATTAATAAAAAAAATAGCAGGCCTATCGTTCCTATTGTTTCTTTGATTGATATATTAGCGATTTTGCTAATATATTTTATTTTAACGTCTTCACCAAAAGAGGATAAATCTTTTGCTAGTATTACTCTTCCTGAGGCCAGTTCTCTTGCAAAAAATATTGAGTCTAAGACAAGGTTAGAACTTGCTCTTACTTCTGATTCAAAGATTCTTCTAGGTTCAGAAGAGATTCCAGAAACTCAACTCACTACAAGATTGAAACAATTAAAAGCTGATAAACCTTCCCTCGCTCTCGAATTAAAGGCTGATGAGCAGGCTCCACTTAAAAATTTGGTTAATGTATGGGATGCTTTGACTCAGGCCGGTTATCCTGTTAAAGAAGTACCAGCCCGAATTCTGGTAAAAAAACCAAAAAATTAGGTTAAACGATGGTCCGTGAAATTGTAATATTTGGAGATCCTGTTCTCAGGAAAAAATGTGCAAAAGTTGAGTCTTTTTCTGATGAAATAAAATCCTTGGTAGACGACATGCTTGAAACTATGGTTTCTGCCGAAGGTATTGGTTTGGCAGCCCCTCAGATTAGTGTGCCTATACAACTCGCTGTTATTGATGTTTCTCATGATCCCGAGTGTGTTAGTTATTTGAGGATTGATGGAAAGGAAGTCCAATTAAAAGATATTATGCCTCTCGTTTTTATTAACCCTGAATTGGAGTATGGGAAGAAGAATGATGTCATGAGTGAAGGTTGCTTAAGTTTTCCCGATATAAGAGGAGATGTGACAAGGCCATATGACTTAAAGGTTAGTTTAGATATTATGGGTTCTAAAAGAGTCACCCTTGAAACTGACGGATTATTAGCAAGAGCCATTCAGCATGAAACTGACCACTTAAACGGCATTTTGTTTACGGATCGTATGCAGGCTACTTCAAAACTAGCTCTTAGAGGAAAGATTAAAAGAATGCAGAAAGAACATGGTTTAAAATGAATGTTAATTTGTAAAATTCTTCATTTTTTAATAATTAATATCTGGCATTTCTCGATTTTTCTGAATTATTAGAATAATGCTTTTAATAAATCATAGACCTATAAGTATATGGTTTTTTATCATGAAGATAATAGCCTTGGTACTGCTTTTATCTTTTGCTCAGGAGAGTCAGGCTAAAGGCATTTTTTCGAAGCTAAAGGAATTTAAATCTCGCATAATTAAAGGTAAAAAAAGTAAGAATTTACCAAGCACAAGTGTATTGTTTCTGGGAGACTCGATGAGTATGGGCGCTTTTGGTTCAACTCTTGATTCCAAATTAAGAGATGCTGGTTTTGAAGTTCATACTTATGTTGCTGGTGGTGCAACTCCGTATTATTGGTTGAGTCAATATCAGTCTATTTCCTCAGATATTGGATTTTGGGAAAAAACTCCAAAATTAGAAAGACGTCTAAAAAAAATTGAGGAAGTTCCTAAAGTTGAAGATCTATTAAATCATTGTGATCCAGACATCGTAGTTGTACAAACTGGAACTAATCTTTATTCGAGTTTGAGATCTAAACGTCGAGAAGAGTCAGATAATATTAAGTTAGTGCAGAATTTATGCAGAGACATGGCAGAGGCGGCTTCAAAGGGAGGAAGAAGGTGCTATTGGATAGCTCCGCCAGAGTCACATCCCGAAAGGTTTTCTTTTGAGCTCCAGGAGCAAATGAGCAGTATAATGGAATCAAGTACTAAGCCATTTGCCCGTTTTTTTGATAGCCGAAAGGTAACCGAATTTATTGATCCTTATCCTGAAACTGATGGCATTCATTATGGGCCAACCGAAGCAAAGGCTTGGGCCGAAGTAGTTGTTAAGGATTTTATTAAATATGCCGGAGCGGAAGCAGTTGGGAGAAAAGCTCTAGACCCTAATGAGCCTTTTGATAATAAATTATTGAAGGTTAAGAAGGCTGAACCGGTAGATCCTTCTACTATAGTTTGGGGCGAAATTGATGTTCAGGTTAAGTTAAAAACAAAAACCGTGATGCCTCATGTTAAATCTGTAACTTATAGGAGCTGTCTGGTCCTTTATGAATATGAAGTGATTAAGGTTGATTCAGGTTACTATCCCTATGAGATGCTGAGAATAGCTCATTTTGGTGTTTATGACAGAAAGTACACCTCTAAATCTAGATACCGTGTAGGCTATGAAAAAGCCTGGAAGTTGATGCCATTGAACGCATATCCTTCTATTAGTAGAATACAAATGTTCGATGACCTTGAAATTGATTTTGATAAACCGATTTACTTTATCAAACAGGATTAAAGATTATTTACTTTCATAATTCTTCAACGAATTGACAAAGCACTCTATTTATTAGAAAATTTTTTAAAATTCACTCCTTTGATATATCTAATTACACAAATGGGCTTTATTCTAGCCATTACGGCTCTGTTATTCTTTGTATTAGGTTACTGGTATGCTCATTCAGCTCATACAAGAAAAAGAGCTAATTCTCTTGCTTCCAAGGAAAGGAACTTTCATGAAAGCAGCCAAGAAATAAAAGAAGATGAAAGAGTTGAGGGGTCTAAAGAATAATATAATCAGCCAAATATTTTTTCTAACGACTCTCTCATTATTTTTGAACTTGGACTTTGGCCTGTCCAGTATTCAATACCGATGACCCCTTGTGCTACTAGCATTTCAAGTCCATCAATAACCGTACAACCCATAGCACTTGCATCATTAATGAGGCGAGTTTTGGGTGGGTTTGGGATTACATCAGCAACAATCATTTCAGGTGTCAGTGATGAAATGTTTACATTAACTTTTGCATCTATATCAGGATATAATCCTATAGACGTCGCATTAATAACATAATCGGTTCCCTCGGGAATATCATATATATCATTCCACTCGACCATTTTCGCAGAAAAATCTTGGGAACAGGACTCTTTAACATTGCCATTTAAGATATCAATTAGTTCTGTAGCTCTTTCTTTTGACCGATTAACAATGGTTATGTTAGAGCAACCTGATAATGCCATTTCTACGCTAATTGCGCGTGCAGCCCCCCCGGCTCCGAAAATGACACATGATTTGTTGTTCGGGTCTGATATTTTTTTTAGTGATGATACGAATCCCTTGCCATCCGTGTTTTCTCCAATTAATTGACCATCCCTATTAACCACACAGTTAACTGCGCCCATTAATTCTGCAGAACTACCAAGTCCATCAAGGTATTTAATTACTTCTACTTTATGTGGGATTGTACAATTAAATCCCTTAAATCCAAAAGCTCGAGCGCCAAGAATCGCCGATTCTAGATTATCTGGAGCTACTTCAAGTGTTAAATAACGCCATTCCAATCCCAAATCATTGAATGCTGGTTCAATCATAGCTTGAGTAGGGTTTTCTGCTACTGGATAGCCGAAGCATCCAACAAGTTCTTGCTTAAAATTCATTTCTTTAGACATTTCTTTAATTTTGTGCGGACGAAGGCTTGATTTCAAGCCATCAAATGGCTTGGATTAATAAAATGATCAAATTTCTCACAATTAATATATTATTCTGCACACTTTTTCTTACTGGATGCAATAAGACAAAGAATTCTAAATTGAGAATAGCTGTTATTCCAAAAGGAACGACTCATGAATTCTGGAAAATGGGCGAAGCTGGTGCTAAAAAAGCAGGGAACGAACTTGGAATTGATATTATTTGGAAAGGTCCGCAAAAAGAGAGTGATAGAGCTGGTCAAATAAAGGTAGTGGAAAATTTCATTACACAAGGAGTGGATGGTATTGCCCTAGCTCCTCTTGATGATAAGGCTCTCGTAAGATCAGTCACTGAAGCAAAAAATGCAGGTATTAAAGTCGCTGTCTGGGATTCTGGATTAGATGAGTCTGCAGGTGATGCAGTTATCAGCTCAGTAATGACTAATAATTTTGCAGCTGGTCAGGACTGTGGAAAAAGACTTGCGATGCTTATGAATGGTTCAGGAAAAGTTTTAATGCTAAGACATGCGGTCAATCATGATAGTACAACGAAGCGAGAAGAGGGATTTTTAGACGGCATCAAAAAGACCGCGCCTGGTATTGAATTGTTATCAATCGATCAAAGAGGAGGAGTGTCCATCGATGAAGCAATGAAGGTTTCTGAAAGTTTATTGAATCAGTTTGGTGATCAAGTCGACGGAGTGTTTACTCCTAATGAATCGACTACTCAAGGGATGCTTAGAGCCCTTGATCAGGCAGGTTTGGCGGGGAAGTTTCCATTTGTAGGCTTTGACACAAATGAAGCTCTGCTTCAGGGGCTAAAAGATAAAAAAGTTTCGGCATTAGCAGTTCAAGATCCATTTCAAATGGGGTATACAGCCGTGAGGAATATTTTTAATTCTATTCAACAAAAGCCTTTCGAGGCTAATGTGGATACTGGCGCTGTATTATTAGATCTCGAAAATATTGATACAGAAGAAGTTCAAAAAATTATTAATCCTCAAGGAACATGATTTTTATGATATAGAGGAATGATCCAATTATTTGGGTGCAATTGATATGAAGATTAAAGAGAACCTGAAATCATTACTGATTCCAGTCAGCGGCCTGCTATTTGTATTCTTCATACTACTTGGAATGATATATTTATTTGTTCCTGATAACATTGATAATTTTTTATCTATTCAGAATCTTAAAACAGTCCTTAAGCAGACAGTAATTGTTGGAATAGGAGCTATGGCTATGACAATGATTATTGTCAGTGGAGGGATCGACCTAAGTGCTGGCTCTGTAGTGGCGCTTACTGCGGTATTTTGTGCTCATTGTGTTAACTGGTTAAATGGTGACATTTTAATATTAGGAATTTTTCCTATTCCGGTTTTGTTCTCAATTTTAGTAGGGGCTATTATTGGTTTTCTTAATGGTACCATTTCAGCACGATTAAATATCGCTCCTTTTATTGTTACTCTTGGAATGATGCTTATAGCCAGAGGACTAGCTGAGGGATTTGCTGATCAGTCAGTGGTGAGAACACCAGATAATTGGCTCAAAACTTTGATGATGAGGGAACCAAATCAAAAATGGTTATTTTTTGCACCTGGAGTCTGGATTAACTTCATCTTGTTTTTACTGACAATGCTATTGTTAAGGTGTTCGGTCTTCGGAAGATATATTTATGCGCTAGGAGCCAATGAGGAGGCTGCGAAATTTTCAGGTATAAATGTCATGCGATATAAAATTCTAATTTATACAATTGGTGGAGCTGTTTTTGGATTGGCTGGTGTGATGTCCTATGCTGAGATCGGAGATGGAGATCCAACAACTGCTATTGCCCTTGAATTAGATATTATTGCTGCCGTAGTCATTGGAGGGGCATCTCTCTCAGGAGGCCGGGGGTCTGCATTAGGCTCTTTGATTGGGGCGCTTATAATAACATTGCTTTATAATGGCTGTGTTATGTTAAGGGTAGATGATTGGGTGCAAAAAGTTTTGATTGGTGGAATTATTGTTGCCGCTGTTTGGGTTGATGGAATTAGGTATAGGAGTTCTTTTAATCACTCATAGCTCCATTTCACAATCCAAGGATCATTAGTTCTTTTTTGCATGGACTTCAGCTTTTTCTTATATTCATTTAACAAATCGCTATACTTTGGATTTGAGGAAAGATTACTAGTTTCGTTAGGATCATTTTTGACATCAAAGAATTCAAATTCATCTCTTTGAATATAATTTTTGACAGTTTTTTGTCCATATTTCGCTTCAAGTCCCTGTTTAAATTGCGCTTGCCAACTAGGAGCAATCCATAAATCACTGGCGAAAGGGAAAGGGAGAGGATAAGCGATATTCCAAATGAGTTTATAATTTCGATCACGTATGACTCTCATTGGGTAATACATTTGAATTTCATGAAAGGTATGTGAAGCACCTATATTGTCCCAGCCCTCAGGATTATTTTTTTCAAGAATAGGAACCCACGATCTTCCATGAAAACTCTTTATTTTTGGTCCTTTGTTTTCATTATTGGCTCTCTTTTCGGCTTCATCAAAATTAATGAGGCCGTCCTTTGGTGATTTTGTTTCTTTGTTGTAAGCACCAGCAAAATCCAATATTGATGGCGTGATATCTATGTGGCTAATCATTGCATTATTCACAACCCCTTTTTTGGTGCTATAGGGGTTTCTTACCACAAAAGGGACTCTTAGACCGGGGTCATATACGGTTGTTTTCCCTCCTGGCATCGCTATTCCATGGTCAGAAGTAAAAATTAATAGCGTGTCGTTGTATTTGCCTGCTTTCTTCAGAATTTTGATTAATTCCCCAAGCCCTTGATCAATTCTAGTGCAGGATTGATAATATTGAGCTAACTCTGCGCGGCAAGTTGGTGTGTCCGGAAGAAATGGTGGGACTTCAACATCATCTAGTCCATAGTGAACTTCACTGACTCCATTATGTGATTGTTTGTTTGGCTTGTTCCCAAAGAGATCGGGCTTGTACTTTGAATTTTTATCTATTCCTCCACCTCTATGAGGATCGGAGGTCGCAAAGTACAGAAAGAATGGTTTGCTGCTTTTATTGTTTATTAGTTTCTCACATTCTCTGGCCATTTGAACGGCATTTCTTTGATTGCCTTGGATCTTATAATCAAATTTATATACGTACTCAGGCGCGACGTGATATTTTCCAATCCTAAATGTCCTATATCCATGCCTAGAGAGAAGTACTGGAAGGCTTTGTGTGTTATGAAATGATGAAAATTTATGATAATTATGTTGATGTCCGTATTGACCGTTAAGGTGGTTGTGAAGTCCGGTTAGAACGACTGACCGAGAAGCAGAGCAACTCGCCGTAGTTGCGAAAGCATTAGTGAATAATGTTCCATCTGCAGCCAAAGCATCAAGGTTTGGCATTTTTATTTTTTTATTTCCGTAGCAACCGGCGTCCGGACTTTGATCATCTGTGATGAATAGGATGATGTTCTTATTTGTAGAAAAACAGAGAGCGTGGATAAAAAGATAAAAGGATAAAGAGAATAAGAGAAATTTCATTTAACCCATCATTAAGTAGGAAAAAAAAGGTGGTGTCGATTATTTAGTCTGAGATTTTCAACCATCTTATACCATAGCCCGGCATTAAAATGTTTGGAGAGTTAACCTTTGAATTATTTTCTAATAGATCAACAAAATGATATTCATGTAAATCGTTAGGTAAGGTGCAGACCAATGGTTCACTACTAAAATTATGTAATGCAAGTATCATTTCTCCAGTTTCTGACGAATGTCTCCAGACAGCAAAAAAATGTTTTCCCACATCTAGAACAGAGTTTTCGGCATTAGGGTGGAAGCTGCTTTCCTTTTTTCTTATGTTTAGAAAATTTTTAATGCCGTTAAAAACTTGAAAATTAAGAGATGTTTGATCTTTTAGTGCTTCGTCGATTTGATAATAATCAACTTTACCTCGGTTAATGTCCCGCTTCACTTCGTGCCACCCTTTTGTGTTACGGAGACCAAGTAATGCATTGAAATAAATGGCGGGTATACCTGTTAAGGTCATGGCTATTGATTGGGAGATTAAAAACTTTCGAACCTGTGTTTCAATTGGTGTTTCTAAATCGTTAGGATCATTTATTGCGTCAAAGAAAGTGATGTTTAGTTCATAGGGTGATTCAGATCCGTTGGTATTAGTTTTATAGCTAACGTATCCATTGTGATTAAGTGTTTTTTGTACGAGTGAATTAATTTGCTCTTTTGTTAATATGCCCTCCACTGGTCTCAATCCTATCCCATCATGGGTTGAAGTGATATTGAGGAATGTACATTTTTCAGATTGCGGTATAAGAGTGCTTGCCCAACGTGTTAGAGGCTCGGCATCGTCGTGACTTAGCCCATAGAGAATCAAAGGTGGTAAGCTAAAATTATAAATCAAGTGTGCCTCATCCATGCCGCTTCCGAAATAGGAAAGGTTTTCATGATGGGGGACATTGGTTTCAGTAAGAATTAAAACATGCGGGGATGCCTCTTCGAGAATTATTCTTAATATTCTAATGAATGCATGAGTTTGTTGCATATGAACGCAAGCAGTTCCACTCTCTTTCCAAATATAGGGAATAGCATCCAATCTTAAAATTGAAGCCCCTTTTGATGCATAGAACAAAACAACATCTACAATTTCCAAGAGAACATTTGGGTTGGAAAAATTGAGATCAACTTGGTCCTCAGAAAAAGTTGTCCAAAGTTTGATTTCTCCATTAGTAGAATCGTAGGTATGAAATAGTGGGGTTGTTCTAGGTCTTGTTACATTAGAGTAATCAAAGGAAGGATCTTCTTCTATGCAGAAATTGATGTAATCAATTTTATCATCAAGGTGTCCCTGTACGTATGCACTGCTTTTTGAGACATGATTCAAAACGCAGTCAAAAGTTAATCGATATTTCTGAGATATTGTTTCAATGTTATTCCAATCTCCAAGTTCATTATCAATTCTTCTGAAGTCTACCACCGAGAACCCACCATCGCTTGTTGATGGGTAAAATGGCAATACATGAATTGTACTGATGCTTTCCTCAACGTGTTCGATAAGAAATTTTTCTAAAACGGAAAGTCCGCCACTATTAGTCCTTTCAAATGGGCCGCCATAGGTAATAAGAAAAGAATCAGACTCATTCCAGCTTTCTGCACGTGACTGTATTGTCTCTTTCCATTTTTCAATTTTAGGATGTAATTTCTCAATGGTAGGTACTGCCTCTCTCCCATATAAAAGTGCTAAATTGTTTTCTAATTTAATAAGATTATCAGCGTTCATTCGCTTTTGTGGTCGTTTAAATACCATTTAATAAGCTGAAATCATGCCGTTAATGGATTGAAATAAAAAGTCCTATTAAAAATGGCCAAAAAATTACAATTTATAAGAAAAGTGAATTGTATTGGGATGTTTTAAACGTATTTTTTTATAAGTTTCATGAGATTTTTTCTGCTTCTTTTCTCCGCTTATTCGATGTCTTCACTAGTATCGTTAGCACTGCCCAAATATAATTTCGATGTAAAGCCCATTTTATCAGACCGTTGTTACCATTGTCATGGGCCTGACAAAGAAACTCGTAAGGCCAAGCTTCGCCTTGATACTGAGGAGGGGATTAAAAAAGCTTTGGAAGGTGGTGAGTTGATTGCCAGAATTACTTCTGATGATCCTGATGAGGTCATGCCACCTCCTGAATCAAAATTGTCTGTTGACTCTGATGAAATCGAAACTCTTAAGCAATGGATTGATGCAGGTGCCAATGTTGATTCTCATTGGTCTTTTATGCCAATTGAGAAAATTGAGATTCCTTCAGATAAGGCTCATGACCATCCAATAGATGCTTTTATAAATAAAAAGCTAAAAACTAAGGACATGAATTTATCAAATTCAGCTAGTCCACAAACACTTATAAGGCGAGTCGCTTTTGATTTAACTGGCTTGCCACCATCCAAGGATGACATACAGGAATTTACAAATGACGATTCTCCTAAAGCCTATGAAAAAATGGTTGATAGGTTTTTATCCAAAAGTTCATATGGGGAACGAATGACCTCTCATTGGTTAGATATTGCAAGGTACTCTGATAGTTATGGTTATCAGGTTGATAGAGATCGGTTTGTATGGCCTTGGAGAGATTGGGTTATTAAAGCGTTTAATGATAATAAACCTTACAGCGAATTCATCACTGAACAGATTGCTGGTGACATGTTGCCGAATGCTACTGATGACCAAATTCAAGCAACAACCTTTTCGAGATTGCATCCTCAAAAAGTTGAAGGTGGCAGTACAGAGGAGGAATTTCGTGTAGAGTATGTGGCAGATAGAGTGCATACTTTTGGTACTGCTTTTTTAGGGCTCACTCTAGAATGTGCACGGTGCCATGATCATAAGTATGATCCTTTGAGCCAGGAAGAATATTACAAATTCTTTTCCTATTTTCAGAATATATCTGAGTCGGGCCTTTACTCATATTTCACCCCTTCGGTCCCGACCCCTACCATGCGGATAATGGATGAGGATAAAAAAAAGAAATACAAAGATCTCAAGCAAACAGTCCAAGACGTAGAGAATTTGTTGACTGAAAATAATGGCGTCAATACAAGGTTTAAAGAATGGATCGCAACAAATCCAAAACCTGAAATTAAAGGGCAGATTTTACATCTTGATTTTGAAAAAGGTCATGGAAAAAATGCATCTGTTCCTGGAAAGTATGGTAACGCAGTCAAGCTTACTGGTGATGATGCCATAGGAACTAAAGTTGGTAATTTTCGAAGATTTCAGCCATTCAGTGTTTCATTGTGGATGAAGGCAGAGGAAAAGATGGAGCGTGCAGTTGTTTTTCATCGATCCAGAGCATGGACCGATTCAGGAAGCAGAGGCTACCAACTACTAATTGAGGATGGGAGATTGAGTTGGTCATTAATTCACTTTTGGCCTGGTAATGCCATCCGTGTAAAAACTCAGGATGAAGTACCCGTTAATGAATGGTTGCACGTAGTATTAACAAATAATGGTTCAAGTAGTGCTTCAGGATTGAAGGTTTATATAAATGGTGAAATTGCTATGGTTGATAATATTAGGGATGAACTTTACAAATCTATCACCGGTGGTGGAGGTGATAACATTGCGATAGGACAAAGATTTAGAGATAAGGGGTTCAAAAATGGCACTGTTGACGAGTTTAAAGTTTTTGATAGGGAGTTAACAAAATCTGAGATAAAAAGTTTAAAAGATGGAAGTTTAATTTCACCTGACATTGATGTTTTTGTTTCTAGTTATGATGAGGGTACAAAAGAAATAAGAGAAAAACTTAAAAAGGCGAGATCTGAGCTCGCTTCTTTTGAAGATGGGCTTCAGGAAATAATGGTGATGAAAGAACTCGACGCACCTAAGCCGGCATACATTCTGAAAAGGGGTGCCTATGATCAGAGGGGTAAAAAAGTTTTGGCAGGCACTCCAAATTTTCTTCCTGGTAATGGAGGCAATGATCGATTGGACTTATCCAAATGGCTAACATCTAGTGATAACCCCTTGACATCAAGAGTGGCAGTTAATCGGTTTTGGCAACTTCTCTTCGGTGAAGGGCTTGTAAGAACACCAGAAGATTTTGGAAACCAAGGAAGTATACCGACCCATCCAGAGCTGTTAGATTGGCTTTCTCTAGAGTTTATTCAGTCGGGTTGGGATATTAAAAAATTATTTCGTCTGATACTAACTTCATCAACCTACAAACAGACTTCATCTGTCGCAAAGAATAGGCTCGAATTAGATCCTGAAAATAAATACTTCGGTTATTACTCAAGATTTAGAATGCCTGCTGAGATGATAAGAGACCAGTACTTGGCGATTTCTGGGTTACTATCGGATAAAATTGGTGGGCCTTCAGTCAAACCGTATGAACTTTCTCAATCATTTAAGCCAATGGGAAAAGATAAAGGCGAAAATCTTTATAGAAGAAGTGTATATACGTTTTGGAAAAGAACAGGTCCTGCTCCAGTCATGATGGCTTTGGACGCTTCAAAGAGAGATGTTTGTAGAGTCAAAAGGGAACGTACGTCGACTCCCTTGCAGGCACTGGTCATGTTAAATGATCCTCAAATTGTTGAAGCTTCAAGATTCTTTGGTGAAAGGATTTACAAGAAAAACGAAGGTAAAATTAATGCAATCATTAAGGAGATGTTTATTGAGGCGATTGGTAGAGAACCCTCTGATAAGGAGTTTAATCTGATGAACGATTTATTTAACGAGCAAAAAGAAAATTTTTTAGAAGATAAAGAGTCTGCAAAGAATTACTTATCTGTTGGAGATAAGCCCTATGATTCTAACATTCCTGTCGAAGACATTGCTGCGCTAGGTGTCTTGGCGACAGCAATATTCAACCTTTGGGAAAGTATGGCAAAGTTCTAGAGCTTGGACGCCGCCCAGGTTAATCCTCTAGCAAGTAAATCAATAAAAACTGGATCTTTGAACGTCTCGTCAGAATGTCCATAAGTGGTTCCAAAAACTCGGGCAGAACCGAATGTGTTGGTCCATATGACAGCATGTTTTTTTCCGGTTCTTTCACTCACTGAGTAAGCCAGTGGTTTGCTATTTGGCCAAAGTTTATCAATTACATAAAGCTCGTCTTTTGGAGTTACCCATTTCTCAGGAAACCCTTTCATTATTGGGTGATCTTTTGCAAAGGGGATGACAGGATATTCTGCCTTGTGTTCATGCCGTCGGCTGGTAACACCGAGGAATCTCCTCCAATCATCAATCTTAGCAGCCCTGTAGGTATGCATTGCACAGTGAATAACGACAGCAGGTTTTCCTGCTTCATGAACACTAGTAATTTTCTTTATGTATTCTGGGTCCACTGTATTTGCGAAACATTCATTGTGAACGATAACATCATACGGCTTTGCCCAGTCAGGATCATCATAAAAAGGTATTTGAGCTTTAGTGCCGGTACCACCCTCGTTAATAACGGTGAACTCAACGTTAACTTTCTCTTCAATCCCCGAGGTTAACGCAGTGGATTGGAAAATATAATTATGGCAGCAACCACCAGTTATGAGAAGAGCTTTTAACTTTTTTCCTGAATAAATCTTTTTATTATCTTTTTTAGTGTCATCGGCTAGTCCGGTGACGTTTAAAGCAATGAAAATAGCCAAAATATTTAAATGTGAAAGCATTCTTAAATCTTATCACTAAATCTTGGTTAATCGAAAGAGAAACTTTAATTGAAATTATCTAATTTTTCAGAATAATATAAGTGATGAGACACAATTTATGCGTTGGTGAAAAGCCAGTGTTTGGACTTGGTCGAAGAGATATTCTCAACCAGTTCGGCTTAGGTTTTGGTGGATTAGCATTATCTCATATGCTTTCCTCCAAAAGCTCAGCAGGTCAGACTGCATCTGACAAAACTCATTTTCCAGCAAAAGCAAAACGTGTCATTTACTTATTCCAGAGTGGTGGTCCTTCTCAGATGGATCTTTATGACTACAAGCCAGTGCTTAATGAAAAGCACGGACAGCAGCTTCCGGATGATGTCAGGAGAGGACAAAGGCTTACAGGTATGTCGGGTAATCAATCTTCTTTCCCTCTAGGTGGATCTCCATTTAAATTCTCCCAACATGGTCAAAGTGGTCAATGGCTTTCAGAGGTTCTTCCGCACACTTCAAAAATTGTAGATGACTTGTGTGTGGTAAAATCAATGTACACAGAGGCCATTAACCATGGCCCAGGAGTAACTATGCTCCAGACTGGCTCTCAATTTCCTGGTCGTCCGAGTATTGGTTCATGGCTTAGTTATGGGCTTGGAACAGCCAATGAGGATCTCCCATCATTTGTTGTGATGGTTACCAAGAATAAAGGTGGACAACCGCTAGTTTCTAGATTGTGGGGAAGCGGTTTTTTGCCGTCAAAATATCAAGGTGTAAGGTTAAGATCTGGAAAAGATCCAGTTCTTTATTTAAATAATCCTCAAGGTATTAGCCGAGATGCTCGAAGGAAGATGTTAGATAAATTACATGAACTTCATCGGGCTCAAGCTGATGCCAATTCTGATCCAGTCATAGAGAATAGAATTTCAGAATATGAATTGGCCTTTAGAATGCAGTCTTCAGTTCCCGACGTAACTGATATAAGTAATGAGCCGAAGCATGTTTTGGATTTATATGGTAAAGGTGTGAATAGCCCAGGTTCATTTGCGGCTAATTGTTTACAAGCTAGAAGGTTGGCTGAAAGAGGTGTTCGCTTTATACAACTTTATCATCCGGGTTGGGATCAACATGGGGGGCTAATGGGTGGTATTAAGGGCCAGTGCGCTGAAACTGATCAAGCATCTGCAGGATTAATCACTGATTTAAAGCAAAGAGGCATGCTTGATGATACCCTGGTCGTTTGGGGAGGTGAATTTGGTAGAACTTGTTACTCTCAAGGAAAGCTTAATGGCAATAATTTTGGAAGAGACCATCATCCAAGGTGTTTTTCACTATGGATGGCCGGAGGAGGTACAAAAGGCGGTGTTTCATATGGAAGTACTGATGAGTTAGGATATAATATTGAGAGCAACCCTGTCCATGTACATGATTTTCATGCAACAATGCTACATCTCTTAGGAATTGATCATGAGAGATTGGTTTTCAGGTACCAAGGGCGTCGATTTAGATTGACCGATGTTCACGGCAAAATAGTACGTGATTTGCTTGCCTAGGAGAAAAAATTATTTTTTCTTATAGCTTCTTTTACCAAAAATTGATGAGCCGACGCGAACAGAAGTGGCTCCCTCTTCTATAGCTACCTCAAAATCATTACTCATTCCCATTGAAAGATGTGGTAATTTGATTCCACTGATTTCCTCTAATTCATCTCTCAAATTCCTTACATCTATAAAATGAGGTCTGACTTTTTCAGGGTCTGGATCGAAAGGTGGAATGACCATTAGCCCTTCAATTTCTACTCGATCGAGTTCTAATAGTTCATCAATTACTTCAAAAATACCCTCCTTTGTGAATCCATTTTTTGAAGCTTCATCCGCATTGTTGACTTGTAGCAATATTTTTGGGAATAGCCCAAGGTCCGAAGCGACATCATTTATTCGTTTCGCTATTTGAAGCGAATCAACGCTATGAATCATATTAACTAAAGGGAGAACCTTACGGACCTTGTTTCTCTGTAAGTGTCCAATAAAATGCCACTCTAAGCTAGATGACATATTGGGAACTTTAGTCTCTATTTCTTGTACTTTGTTTTCTCCAAAGACTTTATGTCCGCAATCCACTAATTCGGATATTACTTCGATAGGCCAAGTTTTACTAACTGCTATAAATTCAATTTCTGAAAATGTTTTACCTGCTTTTTTTGCGGCTATCTCGATTTGAGATTTAGTTTTTTGATATGAATCACCTAAAGATGGCATCATTTAAGTCTAATTTAATCCAAATCTTCAATGAAAAAATTGCTGACCTAATAAAATTTTTTATTAGAACTGAATTTTAATAAAACTATTATGATCCTGAGTCAGCAGTTTTAATTTTCAAAACTCTTATGAGGTCTTTGGCAATATTAAGGGCTTCCCTTTTGGTTGGGCTAAGAAA
>JACETS010000023.1 GCA_013911195.1 Verrucomicrobiales bacterium
CCATTATTGCTTTGCTTGCAGGAACTGCTATTTTTAAACTGGGTGGAGTCTTGAAGACCGGTGAGCAGACGCGGATAAAAGAAGATATTAAAGCAATAGAAATAGCACTGCTAAATTACAAAATAGCTGCTAATGGTTACCCTACCACAGATCAGGGATTGCAGGCATTGTTGACAAAACCTGCCGATGCTCGGGGATGGAATGGTCCATACTTTGACGATGAAATTACCGATCCTTGGGGAAATGAATATGGTTATCGCTTTCCTTCTCAAAAGGGGCAGAGAGGACCTGATATTTTTTCTAAGGGAGCTGATGGTCAAGAAAATACAGCTGACGATGTTGGAAACTGGAAAGAAGAATAAAATTTAGGATCCACTATTAATAATAAATAAACTTAATGAATAGAGCATTACAGAGCAGGCAAAGGGGCTTTACTCTTATTGAGATAATGCTGACCTTCTGTATTCTGATTCTAATTATCGGGATAGGAGCTCTTTCATTAAGTTCGCAATCCTCAAAAAAGAAAATCACTGAACCTGCATTAGAATTAACTAGTCTTGCTCGACAAGGTATGCAGATGGCAATCACCAACCGTCGACCCTTTGTTTTGGCAATCAACGAAAATTCAGTATCACTGCAGAATTTTAGTCGTAAGTCTAATTCGTTTGGTTCTTTTTCATTTAATGATGATATAGATGAGGGTTCAGGTAAAATTCAAAGTTTTGAATTGCCTGAAGGGATGCGTTTTATGGTTAGAGGATGGGAAGATAAATATTTTCGTATTCCAGGGGAAGTTCGAGATGATGGCGAGGAAACTTATTTCTGGGTCTTTGAATCAAGCGGCATTTGTGAGCCTATCGGTGTTAAATTAATAAGCGAGGTTGAGGGTTATGAGGGAATGATCACAATGGATTTTAATCCACTAACGGCACAGACTCAGGAGACCTTGACTAAAACAACGGTGTTAGGAGCTGAAAATATTGATGAGTTAGAATGAATACGAATCATAAAACTAATTCTAAACCAAGAGGTTTTATTTTGCTTGAAGTGATTCTTGCGCTTGCCCTCTTCTCGATGATTTCTGTTGGTATTACTGGAGCACTAAAACAAATCGGGGAATCGGCATTCACTTCTGGTGAGGAGCTTAGAGTTCAACGTAAGCTTGAGAGTTGGATGACTCGATACAGTAAAGCGGATTTTAATGATCAGGAATTCAGGGATGCTCTTCCTATAGAGGAAGTTGCTGGTGAGATTTTTGGGGAAGTTCCTGAAGCTGATGAAATGGGTGTCAATTATTATGCCATCGTTGAGGAGCTCGAAGAAATGTACACTGTAAGAGATACAGAAGATCAGCAGGCAGAAATAAAACTCAACAATATGTATCGAGTACGTATTGAAGCAATTTGGGGTGATCGCGATAACCCAATGGAAAGAGTCGCCGAAACTATACGCTATGCATCACTCTATCAGAATCGCTAAAATGCGCGTCTCACTTAACGGTGGATTTACCCTTCTTGAGTTGATAGTGGGTATCGGCTTAATTGGTATTGTTCTTACTGGTGTTTATAAAGTCGCTTCCAAATCTATTGAGCTTAGCGAAAATGTGCTTGTTCGTCAGCATGACAATTTGCATATGCATAGTTTTATGGGGCTTCTAAAAAGAAATATCGAAGATATTCCTGGTAACGCTAAAATCAACATGGAGCCAGCTGAACTCCAGTCTGGAGTTGCTAGATCGGAAATTGCCCTTGTTGATTACCCTCTTGCCTTTTCCTGGGCAGGTGTTTCGGCAGGATCCAAAATTGTATTTATCGTATCTGGTCCTGATAAAAGTCTTGAAGGTGCTTCACAAATTGAAATTAGATATCTTAATCAGGAAGAGGCGGAGATATATGAAGAAAGGCAATCATTACCAGATGATCTTGGTATGGGAATTGTTTTGATGAATGAACTAAAAAATGTGACTTGGAAATTTTATGATCAGAACAATAAAGAATGGGTTGATCAATGGAGTGCTGAAGATTATCCCAACCAAAGACCTTCAATGGTCTACATGGAAATTAGTTTTTTAGATGAGTCTGAACCTATTCAAAGTTATTATTGGATTCCAACTGTAGAAGATCCAGCTACTGTTGCTCGTGCTACACAATCAGGTAATACTCGTGGGAATAGTTCCTCTTCTGGGAGAGGTTCTAATGATAGGCGAGGGGTCGTTCGCCCCGATGGATCTCGAAGTCGAGGTGATCAAGGTAGAAGTGAGTCTAGAGGAAGGTCCTCAGGCGGTAGAGGACCGGCTAGGCCTCCAACATCATCAAATGGGAGAGCCTCTTCATCTGTAGGTATACCTGGAGGCGCTGCTAAAAGAAAATGAGATCCCAATTATCTAATAACTTCCAACGAACCTCTGAGTCCGCATCTGTACTCATTGCTGTTTTTTGGTTGATGGTTGCTATGGGTATTACAATATTCGGTGCAATGGTTGTTCTTAAATCTGATCTGGAAGTTGTTGGAACAGAAAAAGCTTCTTTCAGAGCCTTGCAACTTGCTGAAATGGGTATCGCCGTTGCAGCTCATGAGGGCATCGAAAAATATGATAACATTTTAAGCCAGCCTCCTGGTACTGAAAAGGATCCCGCATTATCAGATTTTTTTGAGTTTGAGTTTGACGAGGGCTTTGAAGTGGAAATCAGAAAAGAAGCAAGTCTCATAAATCCAAACTATTATTTACTTCGGCCTAGTCCCGAGAATTTAAAGGCAATGGCTGATGTTTTTCAGTCATGGGGAATGGAACTTTCAGAGGCTCAAGAAGTTGTTCATTGCTTGTTGGATTGGGTTGACGCAGATGAAGTCACCACTGCTGCACCCGAAGGGGCTGAACTTGAGTGGTATGAGAAGGAAGGGCTGGGAGGGGGAAACTATCCGTTTAACAGAGCTTTTTACGATGTCGATGAAATGCAATTTGTAAAAGGCATGGACTTAGTTGCACAATATAAGCCTAATTGGCGTGATTATTTTACCGTCAAAAGCCAAGGCGCTCTCGACATTAACGATGCTCCGGCTAATGTCATAGCAGTTGCAGCTGGCATCCTAGAAATGGACGATATTGGGGGCTCTGATTATTCTGAGAAGGTACTTGAAATTCAAGAGTTTCTAGAAGGTCCTAGTGGTCGAAATGGCGAAGATGGAATTAAAGATACAGAGGATGATGTAAATATTGATACCGGACTTTTAATACAGGAATTGATAAGGCTTGATCCACCTTCTCCTGAACAATTATCATCCAGATTTACTTCTAATGGTAATACACTAAGAATTATAAGTACTGGAATAAAAGGCGATTATCGTCGACAAATAGCTGTGGTTTTGCGAAATCGCGGAACAAGACCCACAATTATTTCGAGAGAAGAAATATTCGTAAAATAGAAAATTATAGAGGATTATTAATATTCAATGGCTAAAAAGAACACAGAAAACTCGATTTGTTTCCCTGGTGAAAACACTTGGGAGCTTTGGGCTTCAAAAGAAGATCGATTTGGTGGTTCCGATTATGAGTTATCTGATGTAAAAGCTTTAGATGAATCTGGGGCTTGCGAGCCCTTTAAACAGGCAACGCATTATGCCTTTCCGATTAATTCAGTTTTTGCCGTTCCTGTTTGGGTTAGTACTGATAATGAGGATGATATTCAAAGCTTAGTTGAGTTACATCTTGAAAGAACCGGCTTAAAACCTACTGAGGGTGATGGTCAGCTTCTTGACTACAGCATTGCTTCTGTGGTTGAAGTTGATGAGAGTGATGAAGATGAAGTTTCAAAGAAAAGTTTAGTTCTAGCAACAGTTCTTAATCCCGAATATAAACATCCTCTTCCCAAGAGTGGTTCCAAGGAATTTGATGTTAGTGGAAGATTTCTCAATCTACCTAAAGATCATATTATTGTTTGGAGAGAATTAGGCCGTTTGGTCATGGCTGTTACGCATGAAGGTAAAATTGAATATTTTGAAGGGCTAACGAGTAAAGAGTTTAATTCTTCAGCAGTTAATGAAATTCATTGCATTATATTAGGTTTGGACGGAGCTGGACCTTTAAGTGGAGAATTTGTGAAAGGCATCTCTGATGAATTATCAGGTGCTGTTATTTGGCTTGACGATGTTAGTGATCAGGTAGTTCAAGAATTTAAAGAGGTTCTAGATTTAGAGGTGTCCGTAGGTTCTAGACCTGATCCAGCTTTGCCTGTTGAAACTTCTAAACTCATCCCAGTTGAGGTTGCCTTGTTGAGACAAAAACAAAAGAAACTAGAAACTTTAAAATATATAATTCTATCTTGTGCGGCGGTTTACATTATTGCTGTCGCTTTTCTTTCATGGACGCTTTTTGATGCTAAAGCCAAGGCTAATGAGGTAGATGAAAAGGTATCCAAAATACAGGATACTGTTGATTGGATTCCATCCTTTAAATCTAAATGGGATGCGTTGAAACCAACTCTTGATACTAATGTTTTTCCTGCGCAATTATTGCATCTTGCAACTAGCGCAATGCCCGCGGAGGATCTCAGATTTACTGGCTTTAGAGTAAATAATGGAACTATGGTTATCGAGGGGCAAAGTAAAGACACTAACTCCGCATATGCTTTCTATAAGTCTCTAAGTGAAGCTCAGGGCCTCAAAGAAACTTACAAATGGGCATGGATAAAAAGACCACAAGTTGATCCTAGAAAAAAAGATCGAACTGCTACCTTTCAAATTCAATCTGAATTAAGATAACTTAAAATAATAATAAACGAATAAGTATATCGATGGCCTTACAACAAAGTGAAAAAAATCTGATGGCGATTCTTGGGGTTGCTCTCTTCGGGGTTATTAATTTTGTTGGTTACTCCGCCCTAGAGGACAAGAAACAGGAGCAAAGGGATCGTTTATACCAATTAGAGATTCAGGAAGCTGAATGTAATGCATTAAATACGATTAGACCTATTTGGGTGGATCGCAGGAAATTTCTTTTGGAGAAATGTCCACAACCAGGTTTTGTCAGTGAAGAAGCTGCCGCCGTGGAAATCGAAGCTCATCTAAAAGCTTGCGCTTTATCTGCTGGAGTCGCGGAAACTAGCTTGATTATCAAGCCCACGGAGATGATTTCTACAGCTAATTATAATCAAGTCGCTCTCAATGTGAATGCATCAGGTTCCGCGATGTCAATTATGAAGTTGGTATCATTAATACAAGCGGCCAATCACTCAAATGTAAAAGACGGCAGCCTTAAGCATGGATTTTATGCGATTCCTAACATTCAATTTGAAGCGGATAGAAAGGACCCAACTATTCTTAAATGTGCATTCATATTAGCAAGATGGTACTCTCCAGATGGACTTTCAGGAAGCTCTGCGGGTTATGATGAGGCAAATGGAATAGAAGTCTTTGCGAATAATAATAATAATAAACTTAAATTAACAGCTGCAAAATGATCAGTTTTTTACAAAATAAACGTCTGAACCAATTTATGATTCTTTTGCTCTGCATGTTTCCTATTGTTCTGGCAGCACAGGGTATAGAAGAAGCTCTTTTAAACACTAAGAAGACTGGTGTGGAGAAAAAAGAAGTTGAACCTGCCGCTGAACCTGCCGCTGAACCTGCCGCTGAACCTGCCGCTGAACCTGCCGCTGAACCTGCCGCTGAACCTGCCGCTGAAACTGAAGAATCTCCAGAAGTTCCTACATTTGAAACCGCTGAGCCTAGTGTTTCACTAATTACTAATCATAAAGCACCCGACGAGGCAGCCCCTTATGATTATCAGAGACATTCTCCCACATGGTCGGATTCGCCGTTTTCAAGAAAGATTGTTGAACCTCCGGCACCACCTGCAAAAGAGACAGGGCCAAGTCCTTGGGAGGGGTGGAGACTTGCTGCGGTCGATAAGTTCGGTGATGATTACACTGTAGGTCTTACAAATAAAAAAGGTGAATTTCGTTTATTGAGTGTTGGTGATGAAACGGATGAAGGAGTTAAATTAACTAAGGTTGAAAGTAATGGTATTATATCGGAAACAACTATTTATTTAACAGGTGGAGGTCATTCCGGTCCCCTTAGTTTTGATTCCAAGAGGCTAAGCTCACCTGTTAAAGGAGCTCCTGTTCCGAAAAAAGCCTCAACTAAAACCACTGGCAAGTTACCGGCTCGCCCCCCTGGAGTCACTGATGCAAAGGCTGCAGAAATTAAAAAACAGCAGGAAGCAGCGAGAGCAAAGATACGTGAACAAATGTTGAAGGCCCGATCTTCTAAAGGCTCGAGTAATAACGATTCAAAGAGAAGAGTCACTTTGCCTCCACCAAGAAAATAATTTAATAATCATATCATTTCAATTCCCCCCCTCCAAAAACCTCAACATGTATAATTTTATAACAAAATCCCGTCGCTTGCTGCTTGCAATCATTGCGATTCATATCGGCCTTTCATCGACAAAAGTAGAAGCTGAAACGATTAACTGGGTCAATGTTCCCATTGGAGAATTTGTGATTCCCAGATACGAGGCCATTAGCGGCAAGAGATTGATGGTTGATGGTTCCGTTTCAGGTTCCTCTATTACAATTAATTCTCAAATTGATATGGAACCTGAGGAAGCAATTGAATTTATCAAAGGTTCTTTATTGTTGAATGGTTTTGCGATTATCGAGAAAGATGAGAAGACTGATGTTTTGATTAATGCTGCGGGTAAATCTCCTGTTGGAATAAAACTTGATCCTAGAATTTATCTCACTTCTGAGGATCTTCCTGAAGGAGATCGAATTGTTACTTATGTGATGAAGTTTGATTATATTTCACCCGAAGATGCGTTGAGAGTTTTTCAAGTTGTTTCCAGACCGAATCCCTACAGTAGCATTGCTCCAGTTGCGAATGTTAATGCCATTGTTATCACAGACAATGTTCCTCTTGTTAAAACTTTAGTTGAATTGAAAGATCAAATTGACGTGCCCGGCACGGGAGTTACTCCAGAGTCACTTGAATTGGTAAGGGCCGATGCCCAAGAGGTTGCAGCTTCCCTTAATGAAATTCTTCAAGCCCAGTCTAGTGGACGAAGTGGAGGTGGTTCTTCCAGTCCAAGAACTAATGTAGTTATTAGTCCAACTGGTAGAACTCCAGCCTCTGGCACACCGTCTCAGGCATCTCCTCAATCTGCTCCAGATGGAAATACAATACAGATTCAGGCAATCACCAGAACGAATTCAATTTTAGTCATAGCTAGGCCAGTGGATATTGCTTATATCAGAAGTTTAGTTGAAATTTTTGATGCGCCTAGTCAGGTTGATAATTTTCTCAAGCGTGAGCTCAAATATATCCCTGTCATTGATTTCATCCCTGTTGCTACAAATGCTTTATCAAGATTTGTTGATGGAGGATCAGCTGGAGCCGGCCGAACCTCTAATACATCTAGAAGGACCTCATCAACAGCTTCAAGGACTGGTTCTACGGGCTTAACTGGTTCAAGTAGGGGAAGTTCCTCCAGAGGAACTACTGGTGGATTTTCGGGTACTAGTAGAGGGGGAGGGCTTGGAGGAAGTAGCCTTTCAAGTCCATCAGAGCTTTCGGGTCCAGAATCAGTTCTTATTGGTAACACCTTATTGATTGGGGATTCGCAGTTAAACAATATCGTTGTTTCGGGTCCACCTGAACAGCTTCGAATTATTGATCAGTTGTTGGATGAAATTGATATTCGCCCAAGACAAGTCTACATCAACGCCGTCATCGCTCAGGTTTCGCTTGGAGATGATATTAAGTTTGGTAAAGATCTTTTGAGGACAGTAGAAGAAATAAATGTCGATGGCGAAAAAGTTAATGTTGCTGGAAGTTATAAAACGGCTACTAGCGGTGTGGGTGTGATTGATATTGCTAACCTGGCGGCTGTAGCAGATTCTTTCCCGACTCCTGACGGTCTAGGTGTATGGGCTCAAGTAGGTGATTATTTCAATGGGTATATTCAAGCCCTTGAAAGTACCAATAAATTTGAAGTCATTTCGAGACCTTTTGTTTTTACTGCAAATAATCAACTTGCCAGTATTGCCTCTGGTGAAAGAGTTGCGGTTCCTACCCAAAGTATCTCAAGTCTTGATGCGGGTGGAAATGTTTCTTCGAGTATAGGATTTGAGGAGGTTCTATTAAGACTCGATGTGGTTCCATTAATTAATTCCAAAGATGAAGTCACGCTAACCGTGTCACAGGAGAACGAAAATATAACCGGTACCACAGTCATTGGAGGTAATGAGGTTCCTGATATCGCGACGCAACAATTTGAAACCACAGTTAGGTTACCGAATAAAGCGATCGTTGTATTAGGAGGAATTATTCAAGAAGATGACAACGAGCTTAACACTGGATTACCTTTTCTTACTAAAATCCCAATAATTAAAAATATTGTAGGTTCGACTTCTAAAACAAAGAACAGAAGAGAGCTTTTAATATTCCTTCAGCCGCACATTATAGAAACTACTGATGATTTAGTTGAAAAAAATATTAAAGAAATTAGGGAAACTATTGTTGGAGAAGATGCGATTAAAGCAGGCAGCTCAGTACCAGAAATGGATCCCGCTTTGTTCCCAATGGGAAGAAAAGCTCTTCCTGGTAGTAGGGGTAAAGTTTTTGTTGAACCCCCTCTGCCTCAAGAAGAATCTTCTAAACCTCTATTAAAATCTAATCAAAGTGTCCCACCAAAGAAAAAGGGATTATTTAATAAATTATTCCGCAAAAAATCTGGAAAAGAATCTTAAAAATTACTTCAGATAGTTAAGCTTTCTTCACAATAAAGAAGTAACTTTTGATGAATTTTAACAAAAAAAATTACAAAATTACTATTTTTATAGTATTTTAATGAAAATTTTGAGATCAGTTAATGTTACAAAATGGCTACTGAATTCAGTGCCTAAAAAGACGAAAAAGTGTTGATCGATCCCATTCAAACCGTTAAATTATATTAAATCAGTTATTTTAACTTTTAAAACAAACACCCACAAACACAGCCATGAAAATAAAACTTACCCTTTTGGGAATCCTCGTAAGCATGGGCGTAGTTAGCGCTCAGACAGCAACAACTAAGCCAGTTGGATATCACACAGAAACTGCCAAAGGCAACTCATTCACCTTAATGGGTGTTAATGTAGGAAACGCAATTGCCGCAGCTGGTGAATTTGATGCTGATGCAGCTACTGATAACGACGCAGATTTCACAGCTCTTCTTGATGAAGGAGTTAACTACACAGTCCAGAACATTACAACTGGTGCTGCTGGTTCAGTTACAGGATTCGATGCAACTTCACTCACAACTGACCTTGCAGTAAGCTCAGGTGATTCATATGAAATTCGTGCTGACGTTACTGTAGGTTCTCTATTTGGTGCTGCTAACGAAGCAGGACTAGGAGCAGGTAACGCTTCTACAGCTGATGTAGTTTGGATTCCAACAGCTGATGGATTTTCACAAATCTTTTATGATGACGGAGTAGGATTCCCACCTCGTCCTGCAGGTTGGCGTGCAATTGGTGCAGGTGCTGCTGATCAGGCAGGTGCTTCTGTTCCTTTCACAGCAGGTATCTTTGTTCAGCGTCGTCAGGCAGCTGACCTTGACATCGTTTTTGTAGGTCATGTTCGTACCGAAGCAACTTCATTTGGTATTGGTAGCGGATTCAACTTCATCAACCGTGTTCTTCCAGTAGGTGTTGCTCTTGCAGACACCGGACTTGAGAACTTTATCGCTAAAGGTAACAACGGTGCAGGTGACCTTGTTTGGAGCCCAGACGGCAACGGTGGATACGCACAGTATTATTATACTGATGGCGGTGGATTCCCTCCAGCTTCTAAAGGATGGAAAGCTGTTGGAGCAGGTGATGCCGACAAAGGCGGTGAAACACTCGCTTCAGGTTACGCTATCCAGCGAAAAGGAGAAGCAGGTTCAGTTAGTGTTGCTATCCCTAACGGACTTGATCTCTAAGATAGACTGATTTAAGAGCGTCATTATTGACGCGGCTGGTCCGCCTCACCAGGAAACTGGTGAGGCGGATTGCGTTTATAATTCTCCATAAATTACAACTTGAATTTATTAAGCCTCAAAGATCGGCGCTCAATCTTGATTCGGCTAGGTAATCTTCACAAGTTCTTCAAAAATATTATCATATCAAAAAATGAAAATTAATCGTCGTAATGCATTAAAAAAAACTGCTGGATCCCTAGGCCTTACTTTTATTCCATCCTATTTAGCTACTGGAGTCAGGGCTGAAGGAGACCCTCAGCCTCCGAGTAAGCGAATTAATTTAGGCTGTGTAGGTGTTGGAGGCCGAGCAGGTGGTGTCATTCCAGGTTTATGTAACAAAGGGAACGCACAACCAGTTGCATTTGCCGATGTGGATTATTCTGCAAGGAATGTAGAAAAAAACCTTAAACGTTGGCCAGGTGTAAAACAATATTCTGATTTTCGGGAGATGATGGATAAGTCAGGTAAGGATATTGATGCTGTTAGTATTGTTGTTCCGGATCACTCTCATTTTTGTGCAACGATTCTGGCCATGTCCATGGGTAAGCATGTATATGTTGAAAAACCTCTTACTCACTCATTTCAAGAGGCCGAATTGCTAATGAGGGCGGAAAAAAAGTTTAAAGTGGTTACTCAAATGGGCAATCAAGGTCATACCGGAACCGCATCAAACCAGTTTCGTGAGTGGGTAAAAAAAGGTGTTATTAAGAATGTTACACATGTCGATGCTTGGAAGGGACCGAGTTGTTTCTTTATGCAAAAGGATAAACGAATTAGTGAGTGGCCAAAAAGAGAAGAACAACCCAAAGGCATGAATTGGGATTTATGGCTTGGACCAGCTGAGTATCATCCCTTTAGCCGTATGTATCATACTTTTGAATGGCGGGGTTTTCATCCTTATGGGTCAGGAATGCTTGGAGATTGGGGATGCCATATTATTGATATGATACATCACTATTTAGATCTGGGATTGCCTACTGAGATAAAAGCGCAGCGTATGGATGATCATAATAAAGTCATCTTCCCTCTCAATTCCCACATGCAATTTAAATTCCCGGCTCGTGGCAAGCATCCAGAATTGACACTTAATTGGAAAGATGGAGTAAACTGTCAGGCTGAAGTTCCTAAAAAATATTGGGACAATCCTGAAAAACCACCTAGGCTTGGAGGAGCCGGCACGTTGTTTAAAGTTGAGGGGGAAGACTATATGATTCAACGTAATTCTCATGGCGGCAGTTCAAGATTATTCCCTTATGCCAAATCTAAAGATCTTGATTTAAAAACTGAAAATATTCGGGAAGATCATTTAGAATCTTTTGTTCAAGCATGTCTCGGAAATGGTAAGACATGGTCTCCTTTCAGCGTAGGTGGATTGCTTACTCAAGTTTTAACGCTTGGATGTATTGCTCAATACTTTAATCAAGATCTTGAGTTTGATCCCAAGACTCATCAGATTACAAATGACAAATTGGCTAACGAGCGACTTTCTATTCCTCCTCGTAAGGGATGGGAGGACTTTTACAAAATCCTTTAAAGAACATGCCTATTTATTTGAATTGTATCAATAATACTAAGTTTTAAGCCTAAAAATAGTATCATTCCATTAGGAGTTACCATTGCGGAGAGTGATAATCTTATTGAATCGAAAAGAATAGAAGGGGAATTAACTCGAATCATTCAGATAACCAACACTAAGAAGTTGTATTGCTTTGAGCTTGAGCATAATAAATGATTTAATTTCTATCTCATAAAATTACATAAAAGATGGAAAATTTTGTAATAATCCAACTAATTCATCAATTTTGTGAGTGAGCTCCATACATTTTTACTGTGAGGGTTACAATTTTGGCAAAAAAGGACATTTTTTTCCCGTAATAACCTTATTAAGAGTGACTTACGTGATATTAAAGAAAACGAAAAAAAAGTCTAAAAATACTCGACTTGTTACCATCTGACTGTTATAAATGTATCATACAAATATTTAATACGTATTTGTAATAAATATATTAAACAAAAACCCTACTAAAACTAACTATGAAAACATTTTTTACAGCCACTATTGCATCTGTTCTCCTCGCAGGTATTGCTGCTGCAGGAACAGTAAACTTCAGTAACTTTGGTTCTACTTGGGAAATCCAAGCGAGCGGAACTCCTATTAATGGAGGATTTGTTGCTGTCGGAACTGGTAGCGGCGTTGATTTTTCTGACCCAGCTGCAGCTCAAACAGCTCTCGCAGCAAACTTCACACAGTTCGGAGCAGCTTCTGACTTCGGTGGTGCTGCTGCATTTAACCTAAACGGTTTCTTCTCAGGTGTTGCTTCAGGTGACGGCGGAAGTGCTGATTTCAGTGGTAAGCCAATTTGGCTTGTTGGTGGAGACGGAACAGGAATCGCTGATTCTGCTCATCTCTTCGTAATCGACACTGGTGCAACATTCGAAGCTGATGCACCACTCTTCGCTGCTAGCGTAGACGTTAATAGTGGAACTCCAGCACTCGGTGCTGCTGGTGGAACTGCAGTAGCCGCAGGCGTTGCAGGAGCTTTTCAAGCTGTACCAGTAGGTGTAGTCATTCCTGAGCCAGGCGTTTCAGTATTAGCATTGTTTGCAGCTGGATTCCTCGCTCTTCGTAGACGTCGATAGAAATTTGAGGGCTTTGACCCTCCAACTAAATAAACCCACACATAAACCTCTATAGTTAGTAGTTTTTGTTTAAGAGCTTCCGGGTAACCGGAAGCTCTTTTTTTATGTCGATTAACAAAGGATAAGAAAGATAGAAGAATTATAGTTAATCAATTCCTAGAACCAATCATACTGAAGAATTTCCTTAAGCTCTACTTGGTTAATCTGATCGCTATCATCATTGAATTGAAGTTTTGCGATAACTCTTAATGGATCAGTGCTTGCTTCAGTCGATCTTAAAATAGATTCAGTGGGCTTCAGTTGATTTATAATGTCAGCCCCAAGGCTTGAATCTCTTTTTACGTAGGCAAATGTTTTAGATAGTTCATCATTCGGATAGCTAACCTCTAGGCATTGCCATATTGAATCGTTGTTATATAAATGAGCATAGTAGTCACCTAAATGTAAAGAAACTCTAAATGTTTGAGCTGCTTTCGGTTTTGTTGTTATAAAGTCAGACACTTTCATCATTTGATGTCCGAAAGAGACCTCCCAATTCATTTTAATCGATTCTTGTGTCTGCTCGAAAGCAAAGGTTCGGCTTCTCGCCTCATTTGAAATTTTTAGATTTAAAAGAATAATGAATTTCCCATTTATTTCGCGTTTAATGGAATATAGAATACCTTCATAGGATTCACCGCCAGGACCGTAAATGTCTTCATTAATTCGTGGCATTGTAATTTCTGGATGAAGTATTAAATCTTCTATTTTAATATCTTCTGAATTATCTAAAAAAGATTTTATGATATCCATACAAGTATCTCTTTCTTCATTGGTGAGATTGATGGAGATGTCTTTTATTACTTCTTCAAAAATAGGTTCAATGGAATTATTAGAAACTGATAAATCTCGGTCTATTGTCTTAAAACCTTTATAAATAATTGCACCTAAAAGGATAACCCCACTTCCGGTAAGAATAGCCAACGAGCTACGAGTTAAAGTTTTGTAAGCTTTGGAATGAGTAGTGCCTTTTTTTGATCTTCTTCTGATCTTTCGAACTTCATTACCTGAAGAATCTTGAACGATAACAACTTCATTTTGATCATCGCCCTGATCCACTTCTTCAAGATCCCATCCTATAATCTTTCTTTTTTTTGAACTTTTTCTTTTCCGAATACCTTTTTCCGGCGTTTCGGTTAATTTCTCAGCTTTTGCATATTGGTGTTCTTCTGAATGACTTTTGGAATCATTGCCAATATTAAAAGAACTTTGACAATATGGACATGTAATTGATGAAGCTGTTTCGAGAATTTCTCTTTTTGCCTTAATCTGTTTTGAGCAATCTGGGCAAGTCGCTATTAACCAATCGTTATTCGAGGAGGAGGTTTGTTTTGGTTCACTCATCAAAGCAATTTTTAAGTAATAGTTCTAAAGAGATATAATGGTAGGCTAAAAAGTTTAATTTAAAATCGATAATATCATTCTTTAATTAACCACCCTGAAGTGACGATCTCATCAATGATTACCTGATTCTTTCCACCGAGTTCTTTTGGATATTGAATTTTTAGTGTTAGAAAACGAATAGACTGTCCTGATTCAACTATTCTAGATAGTTGATCATCTGCTCTACTTCCTCTTTTGATATATCCATAAACAGCCTCTGTGTCCTCAGGATTTCTCAGATATAAGCAGCGATATATATCCTCTTCAAATTGATAATTGAAATAATTATCTGAACTCGCATTTAACCTCATTAAGGTTGAGTTTCTTGGTTTTTTAGAAATGAATTCTCTAAGTGTGATTTCTGAGTAACCGACAAAGGATTCCCAATCTACAACAATTCTATCATTCTCAAAAGCAAGTATGACCGGTAAAATACTGAAATCTGGAAAGCTGACCTTAATCAAATACAATCCATCAATAATCCCTGTACCCTGTTCTCCTGCAGAGCTAATTCTTCTGTAAGCTATTGGTCCATCATCGGCATTTTGGTAGTATTTACGCATCAGTGGAATTACTCGCTCGTAAGATCTTGATAGTTTTATTTTGGCTTCAATATCTTCAGAGTTGAGAAATTCTTCTAAGGACGCAGAAACTAATTTATGGAGTTCGAGGGAGTCCATTTGATTTCGCAAATCATCAAAAGTTTTACTCTTGGGGATTAAGCTATTTTCTTTTTCCGGGGTTTTAGATTCGAAAAATGCCTCTATTCCTTTCATTGCCGCATTGTTCTTAGTAATGCCTTTGAAACTGATGTAAACTACCAGAGAAGTGACTATTAGTGCGATAAGTGTAAATATGATCCTATTTGATCTTTTGCCTGAACTTACTTCATCTGCATTTTCTTCCCAATTGAGTATTTTACTTTGAGATATTGCAAATTCTTGGGCGAGTTCTGCCTGTTTCTTTACGAACTCTTCATCAAATTCAAGATCTTCAGTACTTTTGAAATTTTCTGGTTCTGATTTTTTAGATTTACTGTCCTCGTCTGATAGATCTCGTTGTTGATTTATTATATTGTCATTAACAGTGTTTTCTTGAATTAGATTTTCGACTATTATTTCTGGCTTATCAGTCTTTTTATCAGGCAGTGAATTGATAGCAGATGCTAGGGGAATTAACCTAGATTGAACGTCATCGATAGTTTTTTTACAACCAGGGCATCGGATCTTGTTATTTTTTGGAAGCTCACTTACACGAATAGCATATTCGCAGTAAGGACAATTTATGTCACCCTGATCGTCTTGGTTCATAGCGCGGAAGTTTATGAATCTAAGGTATTACTTTTTTGATCGAAAATCGATTAAAAATCAGTCGATATCGGGAATTGCAATTTTCTGTGGAGGAGCGATTAAGATGGAGCTTTTGTTATCACCTAATATCTTAGGGGTTACTGCGGTGGCTTTTAAAGGTTTTTCCTCAGCATTGACAGGTTTGGCTCTCAAAACTGGCTGGATTGATGCATATGGATCCGATTCTCCAAGAACAGTAGGGGATCCAAGGAAAACCGCTTCAGTTGAATTATTTGCTATCGGTTGGGGTTTATTGCTATTTAAATTGCTAATGATAGGGCTTCTAATAGAATCAAGCCCAGTCGAGTGAATCTGACAATATTTATGAAAGCTCATTTTCTTATCAATAATTTCTTCATAAGTGACTCTTATGATCTTCCTAGTTCCTTCTTCTTCTCCCGCTATTTCTTCATAGCATGAGTCGGTGGCTCTTAAACCAGATTTTGAACATATTTCTATTGTCGTTACACTGTCTGGCATTTCGATTGGTTTGGATGGGAAAAGATCCAATGAGGTGTTAACCGCATCAACCCATATGGGTAAGACTGTATTCTTGCTGAACGCGCCTCGGTAAATCATTTTTGGTTTATCAAAACCTGCCCACACTCCACAAGTGACTGAGCTATTATAACCAATAAACCATTGATCTGTAAAATTATAAGCCGTTCCAGTCTTGCCGGCTGCGGACTTATCCCTTAATCCATATTTTTCATATGCAAGCTTCCCAGTTCCGTTAGAAAGAGATTCTTTCAAGCAGCTATGAACTTGATAAGCTGCAGCGGTGCTTAATACCTGTTTTTTTTGTGGTTTTTTTTCCTTGTAAATTGCAGTCCCATTTGAATTCTCGATGGATGAAATTAGGTAAATGGATTCAATATTCTGACCTTGATTTGGAAATATAGTAAACGCTCTACATAGTTCCTCTAAACTTGTAGCACTACTTCCAAGAAATGATTTATCATATTCATCAATTGATGATTTGATACCAGCTTTTTTAACAAGATCTACAACTTTTTTGCGCCCTATTGTTTTTCCTAGTCTAACAGTTGCTGCATTTTTAGAATTATAAAGTGCCTCTCTAGCTGTGATATTACCAACATATGAAACAGTTTGTGATTCGCTTCCCCATTCACCAAGGATTCCTGTGTTCCCTCCTATGGCAACTGATCTATTGTCAATTGGAGAATCATTCAGAATAGAACCTGGAAAAAATTTTCCGCTTTCAAAGGCTGTGGCATAAACAAAAGGTTTAAAAGCCGTGCCAGTTGGTCGTTTTGACTGTATTGCTCTATTGAATTGGCTATGCTTGAAATTTCTACCTCCCACTAGAGCGATAACGGCACCCGAATCATTTTCAATCATTATAAGTGCGCCTTGTAAATAATCTGGCAGTGTATTTTGTGAAGTTTGGAGCTTTAGAGTATTTGGTACGCTTGCTCTTTCTTGATATTTTGAGTATGACAGATGTTTAAATTCTGGGTGTGATTCAGCTTTAGTTAGGTTTCTGAGCAGACTTTGTATAGAGGCTTTTTGTGTCTCATTATCAATAGTTGTATGAATCTTAAGTCCACCTTTCCCTGCTTTTTCAAGCCCGATGATTTTCAGTGCTTTCAATCTCACCATTTCTTGAACATAAGAATTTTGATCAGCTATTGAATTTACAAGTTTTATTGGGATTTTTTTTAATTCAGTTAGTTCTGTTTCTGAAATCATTCCCTCAGCTTGCATTCTATTCAAAACATGATTTCTAGCTTTTGTAGACTTATCAATATTATTTCTAGGTGAAAGCCTTGAGGGGTTTTTTATTAATCCACATATAGTTGCAGCCTCTAATAAATTTATTTCCGATGTGGACTTCCCGAAATAGCCTCTAGCTGCTGATTCAATCCCAAAGTGGCCGCTGCCGAAATAAATTCTGTTTAAGTAATGTTCTAGAATTTCTGATTTGGTGAAATTCTGTTCTATTCTGTTCGCAAGGAATGCCTCAATCATTTTGTTATCTAAATTTCGAACACTCTTGAGTTCTATATAACATTGCTTCGCAAGCTGCTGAGTTATGGTACTCGCTCCTTGAGTGATTCGTTTTGCTTTAATATTTAGAATTATTGCTCTTGCTATTCCAATAAAGTCTACACCTTGGTGTTCAAGAAATCTTGAATCCTCGACTGCAGTCAGAGCCTGTATGACATGGTAGGGAACTTTTTCTAATTTAATAGGCCTTCTATCTTCAATTTTAATTTGGCCGATTTCGATTCCTTTGCGGTCATAAATTCTGCTAGGAACCTCTAATTTAGTTATTGCAGCGAGATCGAATTTTTGGGCTTTCTCATGTTTTGTTTTAAGAATAGAAACACCATAAAATCCCACAATTGTCATTGGTACTATCAATAATAGTATTAGAATTTGAAACCATCTTCTCTTATAGAGTTTTGGTCTGCTTTTTCTCCTGTTTTGATTGTTATAAACCATTATTCGTACCTATTACATCGTATATATAACAAGTTTGAACTATTATAAATCAAAGAAAATGTCTGAGCAAGTTAACGAATGTAATTCTAAGAGTAATCAGATTCTTTTTGATATTATTATCAAAGAGATTGATGAAGAAAATGGATTCATTTCATTTGATCGTTTTATGGAATTAGCTTTGTATCATTCAAAATTAGGCTACTACACAAAGAAAAATAAAAGGGTCGGTAAAGATGGGGATTTTATTACATCTGTCAGCATAGGTAAATGTTATGGAACCATTCTTGCCCGTTATTTTGAATCGATAATTGAGGATCGATTTCATAAAGAAAAGCAAATTGTAATCGTTGAATTTGGTGCCGAAAATGGTGATTTGGCTTTGGATGTAATGACTGAATTGAAAAATATTTTGAACAAAGTGCTATTCAAAAAAATTAAATATATAGTTGTAGAGCCCTTTGATTCAAAAAGAAAAGAACTGGAACTAAGGTTACACTCGAATAGAGCAGAAAATTATTCTATAGTGCCTGATCTCAGAAAAGAAAAAAATTTAAATGGTTTTGTAATGGGTAATGAGGTTTTAGATGCAATGCCCTTCAGGCGAGTAAGAATGAAAAACGGTAAGTGGATTGAGTTGGGTGTTGGCTTTAAGAGATCAGAAGATAAAAGCTTTCTTATTGAGGCCGAAAGGAATGTTCAATGTGAATTATTATCTGAATATGTTTCAAAGATCTCTAATGTAGCGCCAGAAGGATTCACAACTGAAGTCAATGTTGGACTCAAAGGCTTTCTCAAAAATATATACTTAAGCTTTTCAAATCTTAGTGGATTATTTGTGGATTATGGAAATAACCATGATGAATTAATAGTATCAAATCGATTAGATGGAACAGTTCGAGGATATTCTGGACACAGATATATCAAAAATTTTCTTAAATCACCTGGCAGCCATGACATAACCGCCAATGTTAATTTTGATTACTTTCAAGAGATTGCAGAAGAATGTGGATTCGATATAGGTGAACCGGTTGATCAGTATCGCTTTCTAACTAATGCTGCAAAAGAGTGGTTGCTTGAAATTGAAACTAGCGAAATTGAAAGAATAGAAAAAGACAAAGTTATTAATCAATTTAAAATGCTTATTCATCCCACAATAATGGGAACTTCATTTAAGGTCTTAGAGTTTAAAAAATAATACTACTAAAGGTTTTCAATTCTATATAAATGAGTTTTGCTTCGTGCATAAATCGCCTTTCCAGAAATTGCAGGTGATGCCATGAATCCGCTATCTAGCTTGTTTTTGGAAATTAAATTATAATCTCCTCCTGGCGCAATAATGTAACAATGACCCATTTCACTAAAGAAATATAATTTTCCATCTGCGAAAATTGGTGAAGCTGAGTAATGGCCCGGCATGCGATCACTCCAGCTTGATTCGCCGGTTTTAGCATCTAAGCATGTTAGAATACCTTCATCTGTTGTCATATAAAGTTGGTCTCCGACAATGATGGGCGATGAACGCTTAGGAACTCTCTTAAAAATGTCCCAGTTAATATGTGTGCCGCTGATGTCACCAGCTGCGCTTGGATCAATTTTCACTGAAATCAGATGAGGTTTACCATATCCAGAATTTATGATGGCATTATCTTTATAAATTACAGTTCTAGAGGCATTTGAATATCCAGAGTACGTAATATTCCAAAGCTCTTTACCGTTAATTGGATTATAGGCAAAGCAGGATTTAGCTCCTGGACTTATCATTATAGTTTTTCCAGAAACTTTCAAAAATGTCGGAGTTGTGTATGCTTTTCTTAAATCTCCGTCACCACGAATTTTTCCATCAGGTTCAACATCATCCCATTTTGTAGACCTTTCGGTCTTCCATTTAGTTATTCCTGTTTTCTTATCTAAAGCAATTATGTACTGAAAGTCGACTCCGTCCATTGTCAGAATTAACATATCTTGGAATAGGATAGGTGAAGATCCTGGTCCTCTAAAGTGGCGGCATTCGAGGTCTGTTCTTCTCCAAATCTCCTTGCCAGTATTAGTATCGATTGCGGTGGTTCCGTAACTACCAAAGTGAATGTAAACTACACCCTTCTCAATCACCGGGGAGGGTGAGCCGTAACTATTAACATTATTGCCCAACGGTTCGACAGTTTCATTATTAAATAGGCTCAACCTATATTTGATTTTCCCATCCTTTTTATCAATGCAAATACCTTCCATTAATTTTCCATTGGCTGATGAGTTTGTGATCCATATTTGATCGTCCCAGATAACGGGTGATGACCATGCCTTACCATCAATTTTTGTCTTCCAAGCTATGTTTTTCTCTTCTGACCAAGTAGTGGGTAAGCCTCTTTCGCCAACCACAATTCCATTGCCATTAGGGCCTCTGAACTCGGGCCATTGATCCTTTGATATGGGTTCAGCATATCCGATAGATAATAGGATTGGGAATAGGTATAAATAATGTTTTTTATTTGGCATAGCTGATTTTTTCTATTGTTAACTATGACTCGATTCAAGAGACGAGGTCTTTAATTCATATTTTGGCAACATATGAATAAAATATACAGTAAAAATTAGGTTTATTAAGAGGTCTTTTAAGGCATTAGCCTTGTTAGACAATATAATTCTGACTAGGCTCGTGAAGTTGATTTCATATAATAACTAATATTGAATAAAAAAATTCGGCAAAAAACTAGTAAAGGGGATGTCGCGATTAGTTTGAATCGTGAGCGTTCCGCTTTGATCATTTCAGAGGAAATAGAAGCTAGTAATTTAATTGGCGCGGTTTTAAGAAATTTGGGATACCAAACTAAATCCTGTGATTCGATAAAAAAGGCATACAAATCTTACAATAATCAATCACTAGTTGTTTTCTATTCTACTTCTAGCAAAGAAACAATAATTGAATTTTTTAAGAAATTTAATCATAAAAAAAATCACGAAAAGGTTACTAAATATTTAGTAATTGGATCTATGGATAGTGAATTTTTGAGCCGATACGCAGATTTTAATATTTCATCTCCGTTAAATTCAAATGAATTTCTTGAGGAGATTGTAGAAGTTGATCGCAATATTTTTGATTCTAAACAGAGCGTTACCGGTAATTGG
>JACETS010000024.1 GCA_013911195.1 Verrucomicrobiales bacterium
TAATTTATGTATTCAAAATTGATTTTCTTTTTGGTTCTTTTGTTGATCAAATGCCCTGCTATTTCAAAGGAATTTACTGGAGCCAAAAGAATTAAATTTTTGAATTATCCTAATTGTATTCAGTTGAAAAATAAATCTGGCACGGTTGTTATTTTAGGTCATCACGTGGGTGGTCGCGTTCTTAGTTATACTCAAGCAGGAAAAGAGTCGCTTTACATCGGGCCTAACGAAAAAGAATGGCAGCCAGACAATAATAAAAAACCATCCTCCGCTGGTCGTTTTGACATTGGGCCAGAATATTTAATTCCTAAAAGACAAGAACTATGGTCCGGAGTATGGGAATCTAAGATTATTGGAAATAGAAGTGCACGGCTCATCAGTAAAGTTTCTGAAGATGCCGGTATTAGACTTATTCGTGATTTTACACTTGCTGAGAATTCTTCCCATCTTATTTGCACCCAAACTATGAAAAACGAATCAAATAAAATTCAACGTTGGTGCCATTGGGGAAGAATGTTTGCCATCCATGGAGGCATTGGAATCGTGCCATTGACTCCTGATCATAAAAGGTTTCCGAAAGGGTATATTATGATGAGAGGAAGAGATGAAATGCTTATTCTTCCAGAGGATCCGATGATCCGCAAAAGAGGTAACTATCTTGAAATATTAGGACCACCGTCTGAGCCTAAGTTAGGATTTGATTCCTTCGCCGGTTGGTTTGCTTATCAAATGCCCAATGATTTAGCCTTCATAAAAACTTACAAAACCTATCCTAATCGTCTTTACGGTGAGATTGCTGGTTTAACTTTATCAATATGGTATCCAAAAAAAGAATGGGTGCCAGCTTGTGAACTTGAACCTATAGGCCCAATGGAGGAAATAAAACCTGGCAAGAAAGCCTCATTCACCGAAAACTGGTATTTGATTGATAATCCTTATCCAAAAAAAGATGAACTAGTAGACCTATCACTTATTCAATCTAAAGTTGAAAAGCTTAACCACTAAACCCATGAAACATTATATTCTTCACCTTTTCATTATTTCGTTACTTAGTAGTTTTTCATTCGCTGAAAAAATAGATGTCTACTTTGGGACTGGAGGCCGTGAATCAAAAGGAATTTATCACTCCAAATTTGATACAGAATCAGGTAAATTATCGAATCCAAAACTAGCCGCAGAGATTAAAGGTCCAGGATTTCTCGCATGGCATCCTGACCGGTCCAAGGTTTATGCTGTTGCAGGAATTGATAATGGTCCAGGAGTAGCAGGGTTCCATGTGAAAAAGGATGGCACTCTCGAAAAATTTACTTCTTCTCTAATTCGTGATGGTGGTGGAACTCATATTGCTGTGCATCCGTCTGGTAAGTTTTTGCTCACGGCACAATACGGCGGCGGTTCTACAGCACTTTTGCCAATAAATGATAATGGAGAACTGGGACAATCAGTAGTCATTGATCATGAGGGTGGTTCAAAAGTTGTTGGAAACAGACAAAATTCTCCTCATCCTCATTGGTGCGGTTTTTCTCCCGACGGAAAGTATGCCTTCGTGCCTGATTTAGGTACTGATAATATTCATATATATAAGGTGAATGCAGAACAAACCAATATTTCGAAGCACGGTCTTGCGGCAAGTGTCCCTGGAGGTGGCCCCAGGCACATGCGGTTTTCCGCCGACGGGAATTTTATTTACCTACTTAATGAGCTGTCTCTTTCCGTTACAACTTTTTCTTATGACAAAGAAAACGGTAAGGCAAAAAAATTAACAACGACACAATCCTTATCCAATGAGACAAAAGAGAAAGAGGATTTTAACTCAGCTGCAGAAATATTAATCCACCCTAACGGTAAGTATGTTTGGTCCTCCAATAGAGGGAACGATAGTATAACTTGTTATGAGGCTAATCCCTCAACAGGAAAATTGACCGTCACAGAGGTTGAGCCTATAAGAGGTGCCTGGCCTCGTAATATCAATATCGATCCATCTTCAAAATGGATTCTTGCTGCAGGGGCTCATTCAAACACGATTGCTGTACATAATATCGATCCTGAAAACGGAAGCCTTACATTTCAAACTCGGAGTATTATAAGTGTGCCTGGGCCCATCTGTATTCTTTTTGCAAAATAGATGTTCAGATATAAGCGACTTTAACTAAGACAAAACACCTTTGATTACTTCCGCAGGAACAACGCCAGTAAGCCGTTGATCTAATCCCCCATAGTGATAAGTCAACGTTTCATGATCTAATCCCATAAGATGAAGAATAGTAGCATGCAAGTCTCGAACATGATGCTTATTAACTGCAGCTTCATGACCTAAGGGATCAGTCTCTCCATAACTAGTTCCAGCTTTAACTCCACCTCCTGCAAGGAAATAACTGAATCCCTTTGGATTATGATCACGACCACCGTTGTTTCCCTGTGATACAGGTTGGCGACCAAATTCGCCTCCCCAAACTACCAAAGTCTCCTCTAGCATTCCACGACGATCCAAATCCTCAAGAAGACCGGCAATAGGGACATCAATTTCAGGTCCATGTATTTTAAGATTTTCCTCTGCTCCATTATGAGCGTCCCAGTTTTGTTGCTGGTGCCCTCCACCAGAATATAACTGAACAAACCTAACCCCTCTCTCAACGAGTCGGCGAGCAATCAAACACTGACGCCCAAAATGAGAAGTCGGGATGGAAAGCTTGTGTTCTCCCTTGCCCATATGAAGCCCATAAAGGCGTTTCGTTTGCTCATTTTCTGAAGAAATATTTAAAGCCTCAGGAGCAGATGTATGAAGTTGATAAGCTAGATCATAGCTTGCTATTCTAGCGCTTAATTCCGAATAGGATTCTTTTCCTTTTTTATGCAATTCATTAAATGCATTGATAGCACTTATCTTGTCTCCCTGCATAGCATGAGAGATCATTGAATTTGGCTTCAAGTTTAAGATTGGATTGCCCTTAGACCTTAGAATCGTGCCCTGATAAGCAGCAGGCATGTAACCACTTGCCCAATTTGCCGCTCCTGGAATTGGGCCCCCACGCGCATCAAGCATAACAACAAATCCCGGTAAGTTCGGGTTAGTACTGCCAAGACCGTGAGCAACCCATGCGCCAAGAGATGGGTGACCTTGCAGAATTCGACCACAATTCATTTGAAGGTTTGCAGAACCATGAGCAAATGAATCCATGTATAGAGATTTAATCACGGCAAGTTTGTCCATATGCTTTGCCACATTGGGCAAAGCATCCGAACACCAGAGGCCTGAATCGCCATGTTGTGTAAATTTTCTTTTTGAAGCTAGAAGTTTGGACTTACGAACATCTCCACGGCGAATTTCCATATTAACTTCTTTACCATCATTTTTTTGGAGCTCTGGCTTATAATCAAATAGATCCATCTGAGAGGGCCCTCCATACATATAGAGAAAAATGCATGCCTTGGCCTTCGCAGGAAAGTTTTGAGGCTTAGGCGCCATTGGATTTATCAGAGTACTAGCCGGTACGGCGCCAAATACTTTTTCTCCCGAAAAGATTCCTGATAAAGAGAGGCCGGCCATTGACGTGCCAAAAGCTTTCATAAAGCCCCTGCGGCTTTGTTCTTCAGCATATTCTTTAATAGTATTCATTGGCATGTATCTCATTTAACAAAAATTGGACTAATCAATATAAACAAATTCGTTGAGATTCAAAAGCAGGGAGCAGAATTCTGCCATTGCTCTCTCTTTAATGGTGGAAGAATTATTTTCTAGAACAATCTTTCTATCCGTTCTTTTTAAATCAGATTCATTGTAATCAATTTTAATGATTGGATAAGACTTGCCGTTCTCTTCAAAAGAAAGCCTATCGAATATCACATTTCCTCTCCAAGAACTAACTCCTAATCGACCCTCTTGAGTAATGGGATTTTTATCTATTGCTAAAAAATTTTTTCCTGCAAAATCAATTTTGATTTCGTTTGAGTTAAATCTAATAGAGAAATCTAGAAACCCTCTCCTTAAATCCCCAGATGAAATTTTTGCAAGCGTTACAATTTTATCTTTCTCATGTCTGTTAAAACTAATTTCGTTTGAAATTGCATCAATTAATACTGCGTAACCGTCAAACAAATCACCATCTGCTTTAGCTCGAAGCAAAATTGAAGCTCTTTCAGCCGTATCTTCTAATTTTATCTTTCCACTGAGAATGAAATTTTTTACCTCCATATTATATAATGCAAATGGAGGAAATTCCGATTCTGCGTTTAATATACCCTCATATCCGCCTGTCCATTTTCCTTTATAGTAATTCCAATTAGTTTTTGGCCCTTTTAAAAACTGCTGAGCAGGAAGAATTTTATAAAATCCATCAAAAAGTGCCGGCGGATAATCAGGTCTAAACCTTATATAATTTTCCATAGGTTGTTGATTAGTTAGTTGCTCAGCAAGGAACTTGTCAGCCATTATAGATTCATCACTTGATGGTTCTCTGCCCAATACTATCCGATAAGCCTCTTTGACAGGATCTTGAGCCTCTAAAGATTTATTAGCTATTGCTTTTGCACTATTAATAACGAGCTCACTATTCAGCATCAAAAGTGCCTGGGTGGCGACAGTTGTCTGAGGTCGAGTTCCCAAAGACCCTTCTGTATTAGCATAATCAAATAATTCAAAAAATGGATAAACCATTGTTCTCTTTACGTAAGCATAAACACTCTTTCTTTTTTGTTCTTCTTCACCAGACCACCCCCATCCTCGACCAGGTTTGGATGCACCAGAAAGAACTTCCCCGCTCAATGCAGGGTAAAAACTTGGGCCACCTCTCTTCTTATTTATAAGACCACTAACTTGAAGAATTTTATCTCTTAATGTTTCGGCTTCGAGTCGTCTTAGATTCATTCTCCAATGATGAATATTACTTGGATCTTTAGTCATATTATTAGGGTTAGACTTTGAGGATCTCTTATATGTTTTGGAATTCATTATTATACGGTGCATGTGCTTTACCGACCAACCATTGCTTACAAACTCAGTGGCTAACCAATCTAAAAGTTTTAAGTTTGAAACTGGTTCGCCAGCTTGGCCGAAATCATTTGGGCTGCCCACGATTCCTTTGCCGAAGTGATATTGCCATATTCGATTCACCATAACCCTCGAAGTTAATGGGTTTGATGGGTTTGCTATCCAATTGGCCAAGGCTAGTCGTCGACCAGAACTATGACCAGTCGGAACAGGTTCAGTGATTTTCATTTTAAAAACACTAGGAACTGAAGGTTCAACTTTATAATCAGGTTTAGCCGCCTCGCCTCTAATTAAAACATGGGTCTCAGGTACATTTTCCCCATTCTCACTAATAGTTAATGCTTCTCCTCCACTAATTGAACTGAGAATTGAACTATTCTTTCCTGGCTTTTCATAGCCTTTAACATTCCTAAAGTAGGCAAGTAACGAGTAGTAATCTTTTTGGGAAATAGGATCAAACATATGGTCGTGGCATCGAGCACATCCTGTCGTCAATCCTAAAAAAGTTTCTGAAGTCGTTCTTAAAATATCATCTAATTCGTCGAACTGAGCAGTCTTCTTATCATCAGGCTCATCATCCCAAACTCCTAATCTATAAAATCCTGTCGCAATTTTGCTTTCATCGCCCCCTTGAACAAATGGTCTATCAGTATTAAAAGCTTCCGCAATAAGCTCATCTCCCGCCAGCTGTTCAAGAATAAAACGATCATAGGGTTTATCATTATTAAAAGCATCAATCACGTAATCTCGGTAACGCCATGCATTAGGTTTTTCATCATCTCTCTCATATCCATTCGTTTGTGCGTATCGAACAACATCTAGCCAGTGGCGGCCCCATCTTTCTCCGTATTCTGGCATTTGCAGTAACTTATCAATTAATTCTGAGAAAGCCTTACCTGTACTCGATGGATCAGATACGAAGGCTTCTATTTCCTCATGTCTAGGTGGGAGTCCTATCAAATCAAAGTATGCTCGCTTAATCAAAACCTCACGGCTTGCCTCACCGTTTGGTTCAAGTTCATTTTCTTTGATAGCATTATTAACTATTATATCGATTGATGAATCTTTATGGATGCTTTCGTCAACTTGCTGGAAAGCCCAATAGTTTTTATCCTCTTCAGAAATACTAAATTTTCCCTCAGCAAAAATATTGGGCTGAAATATTATCAAAATAGCAAGGCTGAATACAGCATTACATGTGCAGTTAACTAAACTCATATTTGAAATTTCAGGCTCTGACTAAGTCCCTCTATTTTATTTAAATAATCTAAGCTTCGATGAATTCCATCTCTAGTGTCATGGAGTGGTTCGTATTCAATTAAACAAACTCCATCATAAATCATATTGTCAAATAGGTAGGCATAATCTAAATCATCATCACCTATGGCCACAGCTATCCAGCCATCACCTTTTCTTTTCCAATCCTTCAAATGACAATAATTAATTCTCTCATTAATCTGCTCTAAGCAGCAATTTTTATCCTCAGGCCGAACGGCTTTTATATTACCAGGATCATAATTGAATCCAACTTTCGGAGGTAGTTGATCGATTAGTCGGGTAAGGGAGTCTGGATCTGTAGAAACTGAATTAAAATGATGAGCAGCTTCATCATCATCAAAAGTTATACCTCCGTGAGTTTCTATAGCAATGGTCATATCGAGCCTTTGGCATAACTCATCAGTGTCCCAAAAAGCTTTAATCATACGATCCCAAATAACAGCATCAACTTTTTCAACAGGTGTAAACCCAGCAAATAATCGAACTTGTTTGGCTCCACAATCCGCAGCTGCCTGAATTTGTTTCATCGCTTTATCGACCATCTCAAGATGATCTTTTTCTGAAACCAAGGTAAAATCATTCTCAATACAACAGAAAGGCGTCGCGATATTAAATTCTTCGTTTAATGATTTAAAATTTACTATTTCATCCGAATCTGGAAATTCTGAAAGCCTGCCCTCTTGATTCCCACCAATACCAAATTCAAGCCATTTAAAGTTAAAATCACGAGCAATTTCAAAATGCTCTCGCATTGGTAAATGACGGAAACCCCATTCACCACATCCGATTTTTATGACCTTTTTATCCTGCATCTTTGGAAATAATAAAACATTATTACAGCTAACTAAACCCTGTTTTTAGTAAGAATTATATTAAATAGTCACATAAACAGAGAGCTAGATGCGAAATATCAATATTAGTATATCTTCTGAAGAATTTATGAAACCTTCATACTTAAAAAATCTCTTACTTATTATTCTTTCAATTTTCTCAACGTATTTTTCGGGGTTTGGGGCCAATCGGCCAAATGTTGTCATCGTAATGACTGATGATCAGGGTTATGGCGATCTTTCATGTCACGGCAATCCAATTCTTAAAACCCCTCATCTAGATAAACTATACAGCGAATCTGTTCGGTTAACCGATTATCATGTTGCTCCTACATGTTCTCCCACTAGAGCTGCATTTATTACCGGGCGTTGGACAAATAGAACAGGTGTTTGGCATACAATTATGGGGCGATCAATGTTACGTCATAATGAGGTTACAATTGGTCAAATTTTTGCCGATGGAGATTATCATACTGGCATGTTTGGCAAATGGCATTTAGGTGACAATTATCCATACCGTCCTGAAGATAGAGGCTTTCAGGAAGTCCTTCGACATGGCGGTGGTGGAGTTGGGCAAACTCCCGATTATTGGGACAATGCTTACTTTGATGGTTCCTATTTCCATAATGGTAAAGCCGTACCAGTAAAAGGTTTCTGTACGGACGTTTATTTTGATTATGCAAAACGTTTTATTAGAAAGGTAAAGAAAAGTGAGAACCCCTTCCTTATTTATCTCTGCACCAATGCCCCTCACGGGCCGATGCATTCGCCTGAAAAGTTCAGTAAACCTTACCTTAATCAAGGAGTTAACGTAGGTAATTTTCTTGGGATGATTGCAAATATTGATGAAAACGTAGGATCAATGAGAGCCTTTCTTGAGAATGAGGGGCTTGCTGAAGATACTATCTTTATTTTCACAACTGATAACGGCACATCAAGTGGAGCGAATATTCACAATAATGGAATGCGAGGTCGTAAGGGGAGTGAATATGATGGTGGCCATCGTGTTCCTTTCTTTATGCATTGGCCAAACGGAGGACTCAATAAAGGACGTAACGTGGACACTATCACATCCTATGTAGACGTGGTTCCGACGTTAATTGATTATTGTAAAGTAAAGCCTCCAAAAGATGTAAAATTTGATGGAGTAAATATTCGACCACTCATTGAAGGCAAATCACAAAATTGGCCCGACCGTATCCTAATTACAGACTCACAGCGTGTTCGTGACCCAATTAAATGGCGCAAGAGTTCCGTAATGACGGATCAATGGAGACTCGTAAATGGCAAAGAACTTTATGACATAAAGACTGATCCAGGACAGAAGAACAATATATTTAAGGCCAAGCCGAAGGTCGTCGACCGTCTTACTAAATTTTATGATGCATGGTGGAAAGAAATTGTGCCTACCTTTGGTCAGCCCACAGCGATATATCTTGGCGCCGATGCCCCTCTGGCTAATCCTGTAACTTTAACATGCCACGATTGGATTGCTGATGGGAGTACACCATGGAATCAACGTCACATTCGTAATGCAGAGAAAAAACCCTCCAATACAGGGTTTTGGGCTGTCGATATCAAAAGTGCTGGAGATTATACTGTCGAATTAAGACGCTGGCCAAAAGAATCAGATATGGCTATCACTGCGGAGCTCGAAGCTGGAGCGGACGTTCCTGGAGTCAAACCTTTTAGAGCTGCCGTAGGAAAACCATTTCCCGCAGTCAAAGCTCATCTTAAGTTAGGTGGTAAAGAATTAACTCTGCCCGTTAAAAAAACAGACAAAGGGATCACTTTTAAAATTTCACTCGAAGAAGGTAGGGATGAATTGTGGGCCAAATTTACTGATGCCTCGGGTACTGCTATGGGGGCCTTTTATGCTTATGTTACGAGGCACGATCCAGATGAAAATGCATCTCAAAGCGAGCCATTACCTCAAAGAAATATCACTGAAGAACATTTAAAAGCCATCGGAGATTTTCACTTAGCTGCTGAAGAGGGTGATCTTGCAGCATTAGAACAATGCCTGAAAAATGGAACCGATATTAATTCTGTCAGAGGAAAAGGTTCTCTCAGGGTTCTACATAGAGCGGCTTCGGCAGGTAATAAGACTTTAGTCACCTTTCTCATTAAAGAAAAAGCCGATATCAATGCTTGGTCTATTGAGGGAACACCTCTCGACGTGGCACTCAAAAGTAAACACCAAGAAATTGCATTATTGATTCGAAAACAAGGCGGCAAAAAATCAGAAGAAATTCAGTAAATTAGGTTCTTTAGATAGAATAGGAACATATTCACCATTGTCGTCAAACAGTGTAATGAAACCTTTCGTAATATTCCTAATTTCTCTATTCATTACTTTGACGATCAGAGGCGTTTTTGCTTTCGAGATAGTAAAAACTCCTACTAATAAAAATTCTTTAGCACCAAATTTATGTTCTTTTGGAAATCACTTTGCACTGAGTTGGATTGAGCGAAATACAGACGGTGAGGCGAGATTACAAATGGCAACTTGGAATGGCTCGGAGTTTGATGAAATAAGATTGATTGCTAAATCAAAGGGAATGTTTGCTAACTGGGCGGATATACCCTCTCTTGTTGAAGCCCCTTCAGGAGATCTTTATGCTCACTGGCTTAATCGCATTGGCAATGAAACCTATGCATATGGCATTCAAATCGAACGTTCTATTGACCATGGCAAAAGTTGGCAATCACTTGGGTGGTTACATAACGACACTAGCGCGACAGAACATGGTTTTGTCTCACTAATTCCTGAAAATCGCCACGTTCGTGCGTTCTGGCTTGATGGCCGACAGATGAAAAAACCAACAGGCAAAATGATGCTCCGAACTGCCATATTGGATGGTAATAAAATTAAGAGTGAAAATATGTTGGATGATGACGTATGCACCTGCTGCCCTACAGGAGCAATTCAATTACCCAGCGGCTCGGCAGTTGTTTATCGAGACCGTTTGCCTCAAGAGGTTCGTGATATCAGCCTAGTTCATCTAAAGAATGATGCATGGTCTAAGCCATGTAGAATTCAGAAAGACAATTGGGTAATGCCTGGGTGCCCTGTTAATGGACCGAGCATCGCCACAAATGGTAATATTATTGCAGTAAGCCGATTCACTGTTATCAATAATAAAGCGAAAATAATTCTTAGATTATTTAAAGACGGGAAAGCCGAATCCGGTGAAGAAATCATACTTGATGAAAATGTTCCGGTCGGGCGTTGTGTCACAGTCTGCAGCGAAAATGCTGTATATAATATTTGGATTGGAGATGATAAAAAACAAACTGTATTGCGTATGGCTGAAGTTTCTTTATCTGGTAAAATCAAACGAAAGATAACACTTGTTCCGATTGATAAAGATCGTTCAAGTGGTATGCCACGAGCAATTTTTAGCAATAATTACTTATGGGTGAGTTGGACAGGTTCGAATCAAGTTAGACTAGGGAGACTGAAGGCTAATATCGAGACAGGCGACTAAAACTAACAAAGCTAGACAATCTGAAGTGGCACTCTTAGCCTGTATATCAGCATAAAAAAACTTGTTCCTAAGGACAGACCAATATTAGTGACTAACAGCACTTAGAAATATTATCACATAATAATAATGAAAACCTCCAAACTTATAAGGACATTTATTCTTTTATTTTCTTTTCTGTCCAGCGCCGGACTCGCCAGCGAAAAAATCCGCAAACCTAATATTATCTTCTTTCTCGTGGATGATCTGGGTTGGAGCGATGTTGGGTGTTATGGTAGCACATTTCATGAAACACCAAATATTGATCAGCTCGCCAAAGAGGGAATCCGTTTCGATAATGCATATTCAACCTGCCACGTATGTTCCCCGAGCCGGGCAAGCATTCTAACAGGTAAGTACCCAGCACGAATTGATCTGACCGAATGGTTAGGAGGTCGACCCGAGAGAAAATATGAAAAGCTACATAGTGCAAAAAAATTGGTGTCACTGCCTGATGAAGAAATCACTTTGGCTGAAACCTTAAAAAAACACGGATACTCGACCGCGAATTATGGTAAAGCGCATTTACGGAAAGACCCAAAAACTTACGGATTTGATGAAGCCATTGTCGGGTGGGTTCGTTCTTATTATTATCCTTTCTCGGGTCAGTATACAAAAACACTTCCTTCAAAAAAGGGCGACTACTATACGGACAAGCTAACGGATGCCGCACTAGATTTCATCGAACGAAAGAAAGATCAACCTTTCTTTGTTCACATGGAACATTTTGCGGTACACGACCCTATTCAAGGACGTAAAGATCTAGTTGAAAAATATCAAAAAAAATTGAAATCCATGCCAAAAATTGATGGCCCAGATTACATTCTTGAACCTAACCCGGATGCTGTTGCTCTTTCCAAAGAACAAATTAAAAAATTGGAGAGGGATGATAATTTGAAAACACATCAAGACAACCGTGTTTGGTGGGTAAAACAAAAACAGGACAATGTTGAATTCGCAGGAATGCTTGAAGCTACTGACGAAAGCCTAGGACGAATTCGTGCCAAATTGGATGAACTTGGATTATCACAAAATACCATCATCATCTTCACTGCCGATAATGGCGGTATGTCCGCTTCTAACCAATATTATGGGGTTAATCATAATGAAGAACAACTTAACAGTCGATTCGCCTCTTCAAATCTGCCTTTGCGAGGCGCTAAGGGATGGAATTACGAAGGCGGTATTAGAGTACCGTTAATTGTTTACTGGCCGGGACAAACTAAACCCCAAACTATGTCACACTCAATCGTTACTGGAACAGATTTTTATCCAACTATTATGGAAATGCTCAATATCCCCAAGCTACCTGAGCAGCATGTGGATGGAAAAAGTTTTGTTAATGCTTTGAAGGGTAAAACCCATGAACGAGGGGCTATTTACTGGCATTTTCCACACTATAGTAATCACGGGTATCAAAGTCCGGGTGGAGCAATTCGATTAGGAAATTATAAACTTCTAGAATACTACGAAAACTCTACTGTCCAATTATTTGATTTGCATAATGATCCTGGGGAACAGAATGACCTTTCCAAATCAAAACCTGAAATTTCCAAAAAACTATTGAGCATGTTGCATGATTGGCGAAAAAATGTTGAAGCAAAAATGCCTCAAGTTAAAACCGCTCATAATAGTTCACGCAATTAAATAATCGATATGATACCATTAGTTCCGATAATCTTTTTCTTTATTATTTTAATTAGTACTGGGCATTCAGATGATTTGTCTCTGAAGAAATCTTTAACCTTTTATGCTTCCTTTGATAATGGGACTAACGCTGAAATCGCTAAAGGTGACAAACAGCTTTATACCCTTATTAATAAAAAATCTAAACTGGGAAATCATACTGATGGGATGACACGCCTGGTGAAGGGAGCAGGCCTTTCTGGTGATGCATTAATGTTCTCAAAGCGAAATGCAAAATGGCTATTTTACGATGGTAATAAAAATTTCCACTTTGCTGAAAAAAATTGGAGTGGCAGTGTCTCTTTTTGGATGAAAGTCGACCCTATCAACAAGCTTGATCCAGGTTATGTGGATCCCATTCAAATTACTCCAAATACTTGGAATGATGCTTCGTTTTTTGTAGATTTTGATAAAGGTGGACAACCCAGACCTTTCAGACTTGGCGCCTTTGCCGATAAATCTGTTTGGAATCCGGATAATAAAGAAATCCCTGAGCCAGAGCGCCCTTTAGTCACCGCAAAATCCAACCCATTTAGCGATAAAAAATGGACACACGTGGCTTTCACCTGGGAGCGCTTCAATACAGACAAAAAAGACGGCATAGCAACGCTATATCTTAATGGAAAAAATGAGGGTTCAATTAAAAACTGGAATCAGAATTTCTCATGGGCGGGCAAAACTCACCGAATCCTTATTGGTTTAAACTATATGGGTTTATTTGATGATCTTGCCTGCTTCAACCGTACACTTAGCCAAAAGGAAATAGAGTCGATTTATAATCACAAGAAAAGTCTTCTTGGATTACTAAAGTAGAATTTCAGATTTTTAATCTAAAGGCAGTAACTCAACCTTACGAAATTCGCATGAGTGACTCTCACTCTGCAAAGATATGGTTCCGCCTTCAAGCTTCGTACCATCGTTCAAATGGGGATGCTGATATTCTAGAACGACTTTTCCTTCAACAACATGTTTGAAACTTTTATATCCATCTACAACTACTTCCGCAGTAACCCACTGGTCACCATGATAGGTCTTAGATTTAGAATTGATACAGTGTCTTTTAAGAGGCTTTTCATTCATTATGACATCTGTTCCTGGCGTACAAAGATTAAGCGTAGTACGTTTTCCCTCCCCATTGCCACCAAGCAATTGTACCTCGATTGAGTTAGGGAAATCTTGATCAATCTTCATTGTTTTGGGATCTTGTCCATGAAGCATAAGGCCACTGTTACGAAACGCCCATCCTGGACCCCCTTTCAACTGTTCACCTAGAAAACGATATTCTACACGAAGTCGGTAACGGGAATACGGGGTTTTGTAAAAAAGGTGGCCAAATGTTTGATTAAACTCATCGTAATTTTCATAGCTGACCTTAATAGCCCCGTCTGCAACCCGAAATGTTTCACGCTTATCCTCTCCTAATTTTTCATATCGAATCTTAGGCGTCCAGCCTGTCAGGTCCTTACCATTGAAGAGTTGAATCCACTTTTCCTTTTTTGGGTCTTTATTTTCACAAACAACTTCCTCAGCCGAGGCGCCGATAAAACTGAAGCCAAAAATGCTAGCGATGATATAGAAAAGAGATTTAGGTTGATTCATAGTTTGCTACTATAGCCTCTTCTGATTATTTTTGCTGACTATTTTTTACTGGGTTCGCTTTTGAAGGAACGCCTTTTTTAGGCACTTCAACGCCAGCTGTCCATGTAATAGCATTTAGAATAAGTGTACGCCAATCATGACTATCCCAAGTATGATGATAATGAGCACCGGTAGTGCCAAAACCTCGACCTTTTCCATCAGGACGCTCATAAGCCCAACCGATGTGTTGGATTTTTCCTTCAGCCATGGCTTTCCGCACATGAGGATTATTAGAGTGAGGTCCATCTTTTCGCTTCATTGTACTTTGAGGTGGATGAGCTGAAAGGATTGGCGTTACTCCCTTCATATTGGGTTGGAAGCGCATGTGATAGTACCATTCATCGTCTTGAGTAAAAGGCTTAACTCCTCTGGTAATTGGGTGCTCTGGTAAAGATTTGATCTCAGCAACCCAGTGTGGGTTAACTGACCAATGAGTCTCAAAATAACCACCTGTCGCTTCCAGCATAAGATCACCCGAATGTCCTTTGGGAACCTCCACCGCATAATGCAAACAAACGATTCCAACACCTTCATCAATCAGTTTTTCAAATTGGTCAAGGTCCTTCATTACAAGGTGCCCACCTCCACCGTTACAGAAAATAACTACACAGTCAGCTCCCTCGAAAACCTTAGCATCAGAGGGCCATCCCTTGTGGAGTGATGTTTCAAATCCGAGCCCACTTTCTTCAAGTGCTTTTGCAAGAAGCGCATTACCACTTTCATGAGCATGAGTTTTTGAGTTCTTTCCTCCATCAGCAAGAAAAACGATTTTCTTCTTTTCATCAGCCAATGAAGAAAATGAAAAAGCGACTACAGCACTGAGTATAGTTAAGAACAGTTTCATTATAATATTATTTTCGTCAGGTGTGAAATCTTAATTTGCAGGATAAGCCTTGATATCTTTTGTATCCCTTGAGGCCGCAGAATCTACTGGAAGAGCCGTAGCTGTTACGGCCGGATAGGTAACTTTTCCGGTTGCAGCCCATTCGGTTCCACGAATGAGAGTCTCTTGAAAAGCAACTCCAAGCATTGATTTGCTATCATGTCCCATAACTGTGTGAAAAATTCTTCCCTTGCCATAAGTAATTGTCATCAAAACAGGTTCGTGACGCTCAGATCCACCTTTAGCAAGAGCAGTAGCAAGTATTTTCATGTTTTGCCCAGGACCACGCAAACGGTCATAGAGTTCTTCTTTTGCCTGAAGAAATTCAGTTGGCAAACCTTTAGTGATCGGATGTTCCTCTTCTCTAACTATAACTTTATATTCTAAAGGTCGACCGTGAGAACCACCTCGGCCCTTTGATTCATCTCGAACAATTTTACCATCTTCCCAGTAGATATAGGGACCATGCTTCTCGTTACGTCCACCCCAACCGCCTAGACCAATCATCTCATTGTACTCTTTCCAGTTTGGGAAAGAATTATCGGCGGCATGAACAACGACCAAGTTACCTCCCTCTTTAACGTACTTAACGAAATCTGATTTTGTTTTTTCGGGCCATGAATCCCCGTTATAATTCGATAAGATGACGTGATACTTGGTAAAGTCTGGATTAAATTCAGCAACCCGGCTTTTAGTAACAGTAGCGCGTTCAATTTCAAATTTTCCAGTAGCTTTGAGAGTATCAATCATGACTGGAGAACATCTGACCCAGTCGTGATTATTCTGACCATCAATCAAAAGAACCTTGATCTTGCCATCTTTGCTGTCTGAACCTTTATCCTCTGCGAACAAAAAGTTAATAGCCGTTAAAGCCGCAATGAAATAGGCAAGTAGAGAGATATTTTTATTTGGAGAATTTTTCATAGTAAAAACGTAGGAGTATCATAATTTTAATGCAAGCTAATTGCATCAACCTGCATTTTTTATATGCACTAATTAGGGACTTTCTAACAAGTTTTTAACTATAAATCTTTATAATTAGTAAAAATTATTTGGTGCCTTTACCATTAAAAATGAATAGTGCTCAATTATGAATGAACTATTTGTAGCAAGATCAAAAAGTTAACTGTGTTATGGATTTCTCGATTTAGGAGCTACACAATAATCATACATGAAAATGTCTTATCTCTTAACGCTATGCATTAGTATATGCCTTTCGGCGATAGGATTTTGTCTACCTAAACCCAATAAAACCATCATGGTTCACTATATGCCTTGGTATACCTCAAAGCCATTTAGTGGCCATTGGGGGTGGCACTGGACCATGGATCATTTCAACCCTGATAATATTGGACCCAATGGGAAACAAACAATTGCTTCTCATTACCAGCCTTTAACAGGTGCTTATGATTCTAATGATCCCGCATTATTGGAGTATCAGGTACTTCTTATGAAATTCACTGGAATCAACGGTGTCATTATCGACTGGTACGGTAGAGAAAATTTTCGTGACTACTCAGAAATCCACCGCAATTCCTTAAATTTGATAAAACATATTAAAAAAGCAGGATTGAAGTTCGCTATATGTTTTGAAGACCAATCAGTAAAACATTTGATTAATAATAAGAAGATCAAAATATCTAATGATCTATCCTATGCCAAAAAAGAATTTCTGTGGATGGAAAAACACTTCTTTGCTGATGAATCTTATTTAAGGTTAAATAGTCAACCTGTTCTGCTCATCTTTGGCCCCCAACATTTCAAAAAAAATCAGTGGAACCCAATCGTTAGTGTTTTAAAAAATAAAGTACAGCTATTCACCCTTCCTCATCTGAATAACCAAATTCAAGGAGCAGGATCTTTTGGTTGGCCGCCCGTTCACGGTGGGCAAAAAATTACTAAAGATGTTTGGATGGATTATCTTCAGAAGCTTTACATGAATCATAATGGCAAACCATTCATAGCATCAGCATTTCCCCAGTTTCATGATATTTATCATCAAGCCGGTATACACAAGAGCTACGGTTATCTTGATTCCAGCGAAGGTAATACGTTTGAAGTAACATTCCAAACGGCATTAAAAAGTTCCTCTGAAATAATTCAGGTGGCAACTTGGAATGATTACGGGGAAGGAACTATGATCGAGCCCACTAAAGAATTTGGGTATCGTTATCTGGAATTTCTACAAGCTTATTATATTAAGAATCATGAACACCCTTTTAATAAAAAAGATCTTCAATTACCTATTAAACTTTATCAGCTTCGTAAGAAGTACCAGAATAATAAGAGCATTAGCCGTGAACTAGATCAGGCATCCTTGTTGTTATACGACTCCAGAACCAAGGAGGCTCGCGATATTCTTATTAAACACTCTCATTAAATATCCTTTGCAAATAACTGGAAATGGATTGTACTTTGTGGTGCAAAGTACAATCCATGTATAAAAAAGTTAACAGATGGCTGATTTCCTCAGGAATAGCGTTTTTGGTTTTAGCTCTTTTCTTTATCAAGGATAAATCAGCTGAAATAATCTGTGAAACACTATTGTATCCATGGTTTATGTTTTGCAAATTGATCACTCCAATCGAATGGCAAACAATGGGAAATATCCCTCTTTTCCTTTTATGGTTAGCTGCTGGGCTTACAGTTTATTCGGTGGCTATTGGAGCAGTCTTATTGTTTTTACTCGGTTGCACTAAAAAATACCTAAAAAAGGATAATCAACCCTTAAAATAGAAGTAGTTTGATTAACAAATTACTAAATTGGCAAGGCCGTCTAAATTGGTTATAGTTTGAAAACAGAATAATCGCTATAAAGTTATGGAGAGACGACGATTTTTAAAAGGAGCTGGAGTGGCCATCGCATTACCAGTAATGGAATCACTGATGCCCAAAGCTCGCGGAGCGGTTAATAAAAAACCAATCAGAAGATTTGTTTGTTTATCCAACAATTACGGAGTCTATCAAAAAGCATTTTTCCCGGATGCCACCCAAGCAGGGAAAAACTATGATATGCCAGAGACTCTAAAGCCTCTTGAAAAGCACCGTAAAGATTTCACAACATTTTCGAATCTTGATCATGGATTTACTGGAGGTCATCAAGGCGTGCCAGTTCTTCTCAGTGGTGTCCGCCCCATCCTTGCTCATAATTATAATGAAGGCAATATAAGCCTAGACCAAAAGCTTGCTGAGTATCATGGAGCAGCCACGCGCTTTCCTTCAATGACCTTGGGTGTGAGAGAAAAAAACCTCTTAAGTTTTACCCGTACAGGAGTACAAGTTCCCACAATAAATATGCAACAAGCCTACAGGGCTATGTTCTTTGAAGATACTAACGAAAAGAAAATTTCTCAGGCTGAACGCTTTAAAAGGCAAAACAGCATCCTTGATGTTGTTATGGGCCAGGCAAAATCCCTTAACAAAGAACTAGGCAAACAAGACCAGGAAAAATTAGAAGAGTACCTTGGATCTGTTCGCAGCTTAGAGAAGAAAATTTCTCAGCAAGAGCCTTGGTTAAATAAACCAAAACCCAAGACCGATGTACCAGAACCAAAACCAGGGAATGGAACAACAGAACAACTTAAGGCTATGATTGAAATTATAGCACTTGCCATTCAAACTGACTCTACTCGCGCAATTACATGTTCAAGCGGATTCGCTAATGGTGACTTTGGTCTAAACGGTGGATATCACGGTTTTTCACATCATGGTGAAAGGGATGAACCGGTAGCTGCATTGAAAAAAATTGAAGGCTTTCAAATATCTATGATGTCTTATCTTATCGATCTTTTAAAAGCTCAAGAAGACCCCATCAACGGTGGCACCCTGTTTGATAATACCTCTATACTTTATGGGTGCGGTATGGCAGCTGGAACACATCAGACCAAAAACTTGCCTCTTGTATTGGCTGGGGGAGGCTTCAAGCATGGAGAACACAAAGTGTACCCCATGCCAGATCCAAAAAGAATACCCGCAGCTAATTTATTACTATCAATTCTGCAGCAAAGTGGACTCGAAATAGATCAATTTGGTTCAAGTTCAAGCACGCTGACTGGTCTTGAATGGTCATAAAATGCAGCTAAAACCTGCCAAAACCAAGAATAATTAATAGAGATGTTCATCTTGGATTTGTCATTAAGGCAGACAGTGCCAATTGTATTTTTTATATTTTTTTCACAACTCAAGGCGGATGAATCACTAAAAAAACTCACTCCATTCTTGAGTCAACATTGCTTCAGTTGTCATGGCAAAGATAAGCAAAAGGGTGATATCAGACTAGACACACTAGGAAGAGATCTCACCAAACATGAAAATTTAGAAATATGGCAAGGTGTTCTGGATCAATTGAATCTTGGGGAAATGCCTCCCAAAAAACAACCGCAGCCAACTATTTCCGAGACCAAACCAATAATCGATACATTGAGCAAGACGCTCAAGGTCGCTTATGAGAAAGCTCGTAGTACGGATGGGGAAACTGTTCTTCGTAGATTGAACAGACAAGAGCTACGGAACACTTTCAGAGACCTATTATATTTAAATGGTCCTGAATATAATCCTGGAGCGGCTGGATCAAGACTCGTCGACAATAATGGAAACGGAAGCGTTGAACGTACAGGAAATGACCCCCTACGATTTTTTCCAGAAGATGAAGAGGAAGATGGGTTTTTTAATATTGGTGATAAATTGGTTATGTCTGATTTTTACCTGAAGCTTGTCCTGGGTGCTGTTGAAGAGGTATTAGCGCAAGCGACCCACCTCGAATCTAGACCAAAAATTGAAACACGAACTTTTTCAGGTCATCTCATTAAAGATAATGGGGGTCATTTAATTGAATCTGTGTCTAGAAAATTTAATCCTAGTTACGACATGATGGCTACGGGTTACGAACGCTTTGGTAGGCTTGCTCCGACAGAGACGAGAGGAGGAGTAGGGATGGCCGCACGATATCGCATCACCATAGAGGCCTCGGCTCATAATAAGTCTCATCCATGGGGTGATTTATTTAAACTTCATGATAATAATCCATTCCAACTTTGTTTAAACATCGCTGATACAAAAAACGGTGGGATTTCAGGTCCTACATCAACTCCTCTAGCACTGTGGTCTGTACCCGAAGATGGAAAAAAGCACACCTTTACTCACGAAGTATGGGTTGATAAAACTTGGACACCTTGGATAGGGTGGGAGAATGGGCCATGGGACCGTTCGTTTAGAGCCGATCTACTTGTTGAAAAAACACTTCCGAATGAATTTCGTCCGCGCCCAGATAAAAAAACAAATAAGGATGCCCATGATC
>JACETS010000025.1 GCA_013911195.1 Verrucomicrobiales bacterium
TGCTAAACTACTTGAACAAGGGTTAGAAGGTCATGTGCCGGATAATCTCGATGAAGTTATTCCTGAATTTGATCAAGAGGCAAAATTAGCAACTCGAGCAGCTGGAGGAGTAGTCTTACAACCAATTGCTGAAGCAATGCCGATGCTTGTTTCAGGTAGCGCTGACCTTTACGGCTCAACAAAAAATTACATTAAGTCTGCAAACGATTTTGAACCTCAGAATGACACTTCAGAGGGGCGTAATATTTGGTTCGGAATTAGAGAACATGGCATGGGCGCTATTATGAATGGAATTGCTTATGATGGAATTTTTAGGGCAAGTGGGGCTACTTTTGCGGTATTTGCTGACTATTTACGTCCATCGATTCGACTAGCGGCGCTCGCTCACCTTCCAACCATATACATTTTCACCCATGATTCCGTGGGCGTGGGAGAAGACGGTCCAACGCACCAACCCGTGGAAACGGTCAGTGGACTAAGAGTAATTCCAGGCCTTGACGTAATTCGTCCAGCGGATCCAGAGGAAACCGCAGGGGCTTTTATAGGAGCTCTAGAACGCAAAGATGGGCCAACCGCATTAATGTTAACCCGACAAGGATTACCCAACATTACTCAAATCAGCACCCAAGAAAAAAGATCTGGAACCCTAAAAGGTGGCTATATCGTAAGAAGAGAAGACGGTGACCTTCATACCATTTTGCTGGCGAGTGGGAGTGAGGTTCAGCACGCAGTCGCCGCTGCAGAGCAACTAGGATCAGGGGTCCGCGTTGTTTCTATTCCATGTTTTGAAAGATTCGATCGTCAGAGCAAGGATTACCAAGAGGATGTCATTCCTTCTTCATGTAAGAAAAGAATTGCTATCGAAGCCGGCGTCAGTGGATTGTGGTGGAAATACGTTGGCGATCAGGGACAGGTCATAGGGATAGACCGTTTTGGCATCAGCGCCCCTGGCGATACAGTCATGAAAGAATTATCCATGACCTCTGAAGCAATTGTGGAAGCTGCAAAATAACGGGTTACTTCGATTTTTTATCTAAATAGCCCATTGAGTTCAGCCAGTCACGACATCTGTCTGGCCAAGTATGCACAGGGTTATTAGATTTCCTTAATCCGTATCCATGCCCGCCTTTGGAGTAAATATGAATTTCTCCTACGACATTATTTTTTTTAAGCGCTGCATACAATAAAGCAGAGTAATACGCTCGGTCACCATCATCATGTGTGATTGCAATAAAAGTCGGAGGTGTTTTCTTATTAATCACGACTAAGTCTGACAATTTGTCCTTCTTCACTTTGTCACCTAAATAAGCAGGATAGATTGGAATGAGAAAGTCAGGCCTAGCATCGAAATCATCCCTTTCATCAATTCTACTGTAAGTTTTCTTTTCGTAATGTGATCCACTCATCACTGTCAAATGACCACCAGCCGAAAAACCTAAGAGACCAATTCTTTTTGGATCAACGTTCCATTCTTTTGCATTCGACCTGACTATTCTTATCGCTCTTTGAGCATCTTGAAGTGGTAATGCATGAGGCTGATCAGGGTCTCGACGCGGAACTCGGTACTTTAAGATAAAGGCTGAAACACCTATAGAATTAAGCCATTGAGCAATTTCAACACCTTCATGTGTCCATGCTAAAATATTGTATCCACCACCAGGACAAATAATGACTCCTGTTCCATTAGCTTTTTGCTTTGGAGCTTTATATACAGTGAGGGTCGGACGATCGACATATGCTATTCTCATTTTCCCGACAGAGTCCACCGTCGTCGGCTTCTTCCTTTGCTCTATATTATCAGGTTCATCAGGAACGGCCCCTTCAGGCCACAGAGAGATTTCTTGATGTTGATCATCACCCATCAAAGAATCACAATTTAATAATAAAAAAAATGTTGCGAGTAAGAGTTTAAGCGAAGCGCTCATAGAAACTAATAATGCCTTATCGAAAACCTAGTTTGAGGATCCAAGCTTTAGATGCTTAGCACAAAATTCAAGCTGCATGCTTAACCATGAACTACCCTCTTTGGGAACCGGCAATTCGTTTCGCCCTCCTCCTACAGCCACATATGGAATTTTTAATTCTTTGGCTTTCTTTATAATTCTAACTGCATTGATAGGGTGATGAATTACATCTCGGTTAGGAGCGTTAGTATATATAAAAAGAGGAGCCTCTCCTTTGTCCATGTATTTCATGACAAGAGAATCGGTCCCGACAGGTTGAACATGCCCAACAGAGACCTGTGCTTTAGAACTAAGTTTCGCAACAGGGTCATCAGAATTATTCTTTGCCAAGTCATCACTGTAGGCTAACCATTGACTGATAAGAGCTCCGGCTGAGGCACCTCCAACACAAATTTTTTGTGGGTCAATATTCCACTCCTTAGATTTTGAACGAATAAACTGAATGGCTCTTCCACAATGAGCCATAATTTTAAGATACTCACTTCTGGATTTCTGCTGTTCAGGAGTTTCTTTAGAAATAAAATTATTTTCTACATACTCATCAAGCATTCCATTCCTCAAAACATCGCTCCCTCGATCAATGAAAGGGTAATTGCAGCTGAAGACAGCATAGCCTTGATCAAGATATTCTTTGATCATTTTTCCACCATTTTTCCTAACACTACCTTTATCACCTCCACTGAATCCACCTCCATGAAACCAAACATAGACGGGAGCAGGAGAATCTTGTTTTTTGGCAGGATAATAATCTAATACGTTTCTCTCATGTTTATCCGAATAACGAATATTGGTATTTTCTGGCTCCGGCTTAAATTGATCATCATTATTAGAGCTTCCACTACCCTGACGCATTTGCCTCATGTGAGTTAGAAGTTCCTGGAGCGTCAAGACACCGTCTTTGTCAGCGTCAGACTTAGGGAACTTCTGAAAATAGGCCTTTATTCTTTGCTCATTTTCAGATGTAGGCTGCTGACCGAAAGAAATTTGAACAAAACAAACAAATGTTAAAAAATAGACGTATTGACTGATTTTTAGGGGCATAATGTCATAATAATTCATCTTCAAGAATTCCGCTAGCATCCATTTAAGATTTCAAAAGGGTACTTATTTCCAAGAGAACGACATTTTTGAATAATATGTCGTATCGAGTTTTTCAGGAACTGCTGGTTCTGTCTCGTACTCATTTTTAATTCCCATTTTTAAGGTCCAGTTACTACCATTACCAACAGGTAGAGCAAGAGCACTATCATGAACGAACCGATTATTACCAGATCCACCAATACCTGGAACATAGACAATGTCAGTGTCTAAAGATATAAAATCGTTAAACTGATATTTATGAGTAATACCAAGATCTAATGTTAAGGAGGATTCTGCCTCCTTAATTATATCATAATCTGTGAATCTATAACCTAGTCCAGATCTAGCTACGAGGGTTTGATTGTCTCTGTTCAACAATCTATAGGAGGCACCGGCACCGGTCGTAGAACGAATATTTACAGCGGTTACATCATCACTCTCAAGTTCAGTTCTAAGATACCATCCTATAGAGTCTTTAAAAAAATATTCATACGCGGCCCCACCACCAATCCTGTCAGCGGTCTTCTCGGCATTTTTCTCTCTATCCTCATATTCCAAATTAAATTTAAGCTCATCCTTCGGCCCCTTCCTTAGAACAATCAAATTCGCACCAAGACTTAACTCTTCAGTATTTCCCTGCTTACCTAATAAATCGAAACCTGTGGTAAGAGACCATTTTTTCTCTAGAGGTTTCTCAACCTTTGGCGAAATGCTTAAGACCTCAGAAAACCCCACAACCTTTTTATCTTCATCTTCAATGATATTAATTTTTTTTGCATCTCGGGTCAAAGAACCTAGGGCTTTTTTTCCTCCTTTGAGTTTTATAGAGAAGTCTTCTTTTGAGTCGACGGATAAAACCTTATCTCTTTCAATTTTTATTGTACCCGCAAACTCAGTTTTTAAACTAATAGTATCTTTATCAAACTTTGTAATCTTACCTGAAACAATTGATCCATCATTAATCTTTATAAGGTCCCCAAATGAAAAGGACGGAAAAAATATAATTGAAAGGAAAAGGAATAAATTTCTCATTGGAAAATGATATAATCTTTGAGGTTGTTAAGAAAATTTTGGGAAGTTATAAAATGCTCAAATTACTCCAAAAGTAAAGTGAGGAGTTAGGAAATAATGAGACTAAATTTGACTAACAAAATAATAATAAATGCGGCCCTTTTTTAATTAATACCGATAAATCTTAAATCATCGCTTCCTTCACGAACTTCAATCATTGTACCAGCCTTGATATTATAGAACCTTTGAACTTTGTCTGTAGTTGGCCAATACACTTCCATAGTGTTGATAACTTTAGCCTTTCCGGTTCCTATGCACTGCCTCAAGGGGTTAGCCCCGAAGCTTCCACCTGAATTGACATGTCTGTAAATCGAACGATTAGCTCCATTCTCAGTAATATCGATCTTAATTTTAACACCGATGGCTGATGTGTTGGTTGTTTCTCCAATAATTTTTATTGATATAGAACTGTTATCTGAGCCGGGATTCTCAAAAAGCGCGTCCCTGTAACCATCTCCTGGATAGGCTCCACCTAACTGTTCAAAAAGATCAAGATCACCATCATTATCAAGATCTGCAAAAGCAACTGCATGTCCTTTCTGTAGGTGTCCAAGTCTTGATGCCATAGTAACATCAACGAACTGCTTACCTCCTTTATTAAGATACATTAGATTAGGCATCAAACTTCCATAACCAGGATCACCGGTTCCAAGATAAAAATCCAAATACCCGTCGTTATTAATATCACCAAAGTTTGAACCCATCGGTAATACAGGATCGTTTAATCCAACTTTACCGGCAATTTCAACAAACCCTCCCTTACCATTATTTTGGTAAAGACAAAGTTTCTCAAATTCGGCAGGCTCATTGGATTTGTATGCAGCAAGCTGTTCGATATTTCCCGAATAACTGGCAACAAAAATATCTAAGTTCCCATCATTGTCAAAATCCCAAAACCAGGCAGGAAAACTTGAAATTGGATTGCTGACTGACAGTTCTTCAGCAACGTCAGTGAATGTTCCATTCCCATTATTTTTATAAAGCCGGTTTTTACCTCTAAAATTGGAAACGTACAGATCAGGAAATCTGTCATTATTGTAGTCTCCCCATGAAATTCCTTTTGTAAATCGATCATTGGTAACCCCAGCACTGATGGCTATATCAATGAAGCCATTATCACCATCATTCCTAAAGAGCTGGCATGGAGCAGTTGTACCAGGAGTAGTTTCGTTACCAACGAAAAGATCCAAGTCTCCATCATTATCAAAGTCAGCCCATCCCGCTGTTTGAGTTGGCCGATTAACGTCAGCCAAACCAAGTTTGTAACTTACATCCGTGAAGGTACCATCACCGTTGTTCCTCAACAAAGAGTTAGGCATGTCACCGGCTTCTTCAAGCCAAGCTCCCCTGAGAATATAAAGGTCCAGGTTACCGTCGTTATTATAGTCTGCCGATTCTATATTTAAACCACCATACATCCCTTCAAGACCTCCAGCTTTCGAGCTTTCTTGAAATGACCCATCCTTCTTTCCTAAAAAGTATTTAGGCGATGTGAAGGATGACCAAGAAGTGGTGAAGACATCCAGAAGATTGTCATTATTAAAATCATCAATGACTACTCCTCCAGATAAATTAAAGGAATCTAATCCTAGCTCTGAGGCTTTATTCTTAAAAACTGGATAAGGTTCTTCACTTTCAAAAGCAGATTCAGGAATTAAATGCTCTAGAGGTACCTTTTCGGGATATTCTCCCAGTGTCATATAAGCAACGTTAAGTAACCACTTGGAACGATAATACCAAGCAGACTTGTCAGGCGCCTTAGTTAATAATTCATTAAAATATTGAATCGCATTACGAGATCCCTCTTCATTGAGATGAATCGCACTTGAACTGATTGGAATAATACAGCTCTCAGGGGTAAACTGAGAACAACAATTTTGAGTTTCCCCTCTTCTCATCCACGCCACTCCAAGCATAAATATATTTTCAAAAACCCTCTTTTCTTCGACTTTTCCCTTTACGTTAGGCAACAGGTCGTAGGCAGATTTGAGGTGTTTTATTCCCTCCTCTTCATTTCCCAGATTGAGTTCTGCCCAGCCTAAAATCCGGTGATGAAACCATTTCTTTTCATCAGGGGTCTGTGAATCCGCCTTGTTAATAATGTCTCTTACTTGTCGAGCCCGACGATCACCAAGGTATTTATTTTTATCGTTAGTAGATTTCTTAATTTCAGAAAGGGTTTCAATCATCTTTTCATGAGAAACTTTGTCCTCCGGGCTCTTATTTATGATAACCGATAAGGAAGAAGACGATGGTTCTTTTCTTTTCGACTCTATTTCCTTTTGATTACTACAAGAGTTAAGAAAAAAAATGACTAAAATCACTCTCAGAATTCGGTAATAAAACATCTTTATAAATGAATTAAGATCTCAAGAAATCAGCGCCACTAATTAACGTTTCTTCTGATATTGATGATGTTTTCACCTTTTTTGTATTCATTAACTGTCTCTTTTCCATCAGGCCACCGGACATTAATGCTTTTGATTTTTTTCTCAAGACCAACTCCAAAAAATAGATCTGGAGATGATTGAGAGAGATAGCTTCCTCCAGCGCTCACTTCATCAGACTGAACAGTACCATCTTCCATGATTACACTCACTTTTGAGCCAACTCCATTAGGATTACCTTGTGCATATGAAAGACGCACCTTAAGAGAATTTAATTGATTAGAGGGATCAGGGTTATTTTCAAATAATTTCATTTTACCGTTATTAACACTGACGACAAAATCAACCCACCCGTCATTATTCCAGTCACACGATGAAAGACCCCTGGCATCTTCAGATACAATTAAACCACTCTGATTTGGCCATACTTGATCAAATGATCCAGCACCATCACCGAGGAGCAAGACACTCAAGCCTCCCGCCATCTTACCTGTTTCCCTCTGAGGATGGTAAAAATTTTGAACAATATATATGTCAGCATTTCCATCACCATTAACTTCAGTGGCGACAACTCCAAACCCCGGAGAAATTTGACTTAGCTCAGGCAAAGGTTTCACCTTAAAACGGGCCTCACCATCATTAATAAGAATGGCACTCTCTAGATAATTCACCTGAAAGGCCTGAGCTTGTTGAAGGGATGACTGAGTATAAATATCAGTCAGGGTTGCTGATGCAAAACTGTCATAGGTAGGAAATTTTTGAGCTAGGTAAGGCATAGCGTTCTGAGAACAGCTCTTTCCTCGTACCGGCAGAATACAATCTTCTGATACTTTAGCCTCAACGATCGAAGCCTTTTTAGAATCTCCAAATTTCCCATAGTAAATTTGAACAGGTTTTTTCTTAGAAGGGTGGTATTTGGTATTCAGACCAAAGTTTGTAACAACATAATCCATGTCACCATCACCATCAATATCTCTAGCACTAAGGCCATTCCACCATCCATTATAATCGGAGAGACCGGCCTGACGAGTCGCGTCCACAAGCCTACCTTCCTTGTTGAGGAAAATTTTTACTGGCCCCCATTCAATACTCAAAAGCAAATCCTGCCAACCGTCACCGTTTGCATCAGACCACAGGGCACCAGTAACCATACCACATCGTTCAAGACCCTTAGCTAGTTCCGTAGTTACATCGGTAAAGCGAGCCACATTATTATCGCCAGTGTCGTTACGTAAAAAGACACTCCTAGGGCTCATCGGATATTCTCCACGTCGAAGTCTTCCTCCAACAAAAAGATCTAAATCACCGTCCCTGTCAAAATCTGAAGCCGCTACTGCAGATCCACTAAAATTCAATTTAGGTAACGAGTCAGCAGGGGCTAGTTCATAATTACCCTGGCCATCGTTTAAATATAACCTGTCGGTTAATTCAGGTGAACCTTGCTCAGATTCCACTCCTCCACTGACCACGTAAAGATCCATATCTCCGTCCTTATCCGCGTCAAAAATTAACGGACTCATATCTTCAGAAATAGAATGAACTTCAGCCGAAGGAATAATTTTGGAAGAAATCACATCTGCATTTTGAAAGTGCATGCTCAGAGGTTCTCCTTTGGCAGAACTCACGATAAATTCATCAACCCCATCAAGGTTAACATCTCCAACGGCAAGACCAGGTCCAAAATGAGAAAGCTTATTTGGTAATAATGGCTGGAGTTTAAAGTCGTCAAAAAAAGTTTCACTATGTTTTGCAGCACTAATTCCAGTCACCTCCTTAAATGAGGTATTTGTTGAAGTTATAAGAGTTTTTGGCTCTCGGTCTCCTTCTGAATTACTCTGTGAAATCACATAATGACTATTGGATTTCAGATCATTAAAGGAATGCTTGAATCCATCAGGCCACTTGACTTCAAGAACATCAATTGCTTTCACATCTTTTAATCCAAAGTGAATCATCGGACCGTTCGATGAAGCATATCCAGTCATAGGATTCATAAGCCTTAACTGTTCACCATCAGTTGTTTTAATTTTGACAGTAGCACCTATGCCAAAACGATTTGATGAATTCCCCCTAAGAGATACCGTAAGACTGTTGCCTACGTTGTTATTCCTAAGAATTTTCACAGGCTCATCTAGACTAGCTACAATGAGGTCAAGATCTCCGTCACGATCTAAATCGCTTGTCGCTGCTGCATAGCTGGCCCCTTCATGATCGAGCCCCCAATCATTAGCAACATCATCAAATTTTAGATTTCCAAGATTCCTGAAGGCTTGATTGTTATCTTTTTGAAGGCCTGACTCCTTCCACAACTGCCATTCTTCTTTTCCAAATAGCATGCGTTGGCTGTAAGGAAGCATTTTCCTCTCCCCATTAACCATAACAGGCAGACGAACATCAGGGTTTCTTACGTTCGCACTCATTCCATTGGTCACATAGACATCAGTGAGCCCATCTTCATCAAAGTCTGAAAGTTTTGCCGCCCATGACCAACCCGAGGCCGCCAAACCACTCAACCACGCGCTTTCCATGAACCTAGAAGTACCACTGTTAATGAAAAGAGCATTCCTCATCATTTGTCTTGGATCTGATTCATCCATAAAGTCCTTAAAAGTGCTCATGTCGCCCATCGCTATTTTTGCTTTGTAATGGGTCGTTGCAGCCATATCCAAAACGAAAAAATCTAAAAGACCGTCATTATTCAAATCAGCGACATCACTACCCATTGAAAACCAAGTCGTATGAGGCACCGCAGACTTAATCACATTCGTAAAAGTTCCGTCTCCGTTATTTCGATAAAAATAATCGGGATCTTGAAAGTCATTGGCAACGTAAAGATCAATCAGCCCGTCACTATCGTAGTCAAACCAGGCCGCGGATAAGCCATAAGCCAAATCACTTATGCCTGCCTCTTTGGTGACATCACGGAAACGACCCTTGCCATCATTTTCAAATAGTCTATCGGGTCGGCCAATAGTTCTTATTGTATACTGCTTGCCTCCCTTATCGTAAATTTCATAGAAAGGCTTAAACTCAGGCTTAAGTGCGGGTTTTCCTTCGGCGGTTCGATAAGTAGCCTCTTTCGCAGATGGCAACCCCCCCGCCCTTATGAGACGATTAGTCAGGAGATAGTAATCTAGGTCTCCATCATTATCATAGTCTGCAAAATGAGCTGACAAGCTGGCGTCCTTAACATCTATTCCCGCTGACTGACCTGACTCAGAAAAATTACCCTTACCATCATTAATATATAGTAAGTTTGGCTCGTCGTAATTACAGACATGAATATCTAGGTCCCCATCATTATCAACATCAACAAATTGCGCCGAACAGCTCCACTTCCCTGAAGCAGAAACACCAGCCGACTGAGTAAAATCTTCAAACTGAAGTTTTCCTACCTGCCGATAAAGAACACTATCTCTCGGACCACCGGTGCAATAAATGTCATCCCAACCATCTCCGTCAATATCTCCAACGGCAATACCTCCGCAAGCATAACCCAAAATATAAAGTCGACTTAATGGGTGCTCATCATCAACAACATTAACAAATGAAACACCTGTGTCTTCAACTTCTAGGGGAGAAAAGAGACTCTCAAATTTTTGTGCTCGGGATTCATGCGAATAAAGAACCTGAATCTGACCAGGTTCAATTTGTAAATTTTGAGGAGACGGAACAGACGTATCTAGGCTCTGCTTAGAGCCGCAAGAATTGATTACCAATAACATGCATACCAGCATTAACTTGGGAATCTGTTGAGGGGATTTTTTCATGATTCCAAATCTGTAAAGAATTCACTGCAATTCTTCACAAGGGCATATACAATACTGATTATTAGTCAATTAGGCAAACGCCAAGTACTAGAAATCAAAACCAAAAAAAACTGTGCATAGTGCGAAAATATTCATTTTCTTAAGTGTTTCTTTTATTTTTTTATCACATTTATCTCAGGGTAAGGAAAATTTAACTCTGAGGGTGATGACTTTTAATATATGGGTTGGAGGTTCTGCAGGGAAGCAACCAGTCGAGCAAACGACTAAGGTAATTCGTGAATCCAAGGCAGATATCGTTGGTATGCAAGAAACGATGACAGGCGGACAAGACACTAGTAAAATAATTGCTGATTCACTTGGCTGGCATCACTTTGCTCAAGGAGGCAATACTTCGGTTCTTAGCCGATATCCGATTGAAGGCAGCAGCCCTAACAAATGGGGAGTTCTAATTAATATTGAAAACAAGACTAGGGTTCACTTTTTCAATATTCACTTTAGACCTTCGCCCTACCAACCTTACCAATTAAAAGGTATCCCTTACGGCAATGCTCCATTCATTAAGACGGAAGAGGAGGCGATACAATGGGCAAATAAAGCTCGTGGAGATCAGGTTGACAGAATGTTCGTCGATATTAATCCCATACTAAAAGAAGGAACCCCTATCTTTATCACCGGTGACTTCAACGAACCATCTTTTCAAGACTGGACACTGAGAGCGGCAAAAAAAAAGATCATTCCCATACCCGTAAAATATCCTGCAACATTCAAAGTGGTCGGTGCTGGCTTTACAGATACTTTTAGAAAAGTCCACCCTGATGAAATTAAAACTCGCGGCTACACCTGGACAAATAAAACAACGCCCCAGGATCCAAATGATTTTCATGACAGAATCGATTTTGTCTTCTCTAGAGGAGTCGAAGTGATCGATAGCCAGGTCGTTGGCGAAAATCAACAAAACGCAGAAATAGTCGTGAGCCCCTGGCCTTCAGATCATAGAGCAGTTATTTCGACGGTAAAAATCAAGCCCATGGAAAAGCCTAATGATAAAGCTTTGCCATTAGACTCGAAACAATAAAAAGCTATCCTACTCAGGAAGAGAAATCAGACGAACCCTGTAAAAGAGTCTGGGCTCTCCTAAAGAAGCGGCCCCTTCATCAATGAAGATACTTTCTGTATCCTCAGCGATGATCGAATCATCTAGTTCTTCCCAGAAACCCTCATCAGCATCCTCTCCTCCTAACGCAGTACTTCTGTCTACAGCGTATAGAGCACCCAAGACAGCATTCCATGATAAACGAATTTCGTCCTTCTCATTATCAATTTCAAAACTTGTTATGCTGAGAGGATCAGGTCCTGCAGGAGATGAAATTTTTAGGCTAACATCATCAATGTACATGACTTCGCCACCCACAGAATTAGCACCAACATCCTGAAAGCTCCAAATAGGAAGCATTGAAATTACTGGCTCTCCATCATTTGCGAGCTCTGGAATTTCACCTTTTGCTTTGACTTGGAACCAAGTATCGACAGGAATATCACCGACTTTGGTAATGGCGTGAGCCTTAGCACCTTGAGTAATACCATTCCATCGTAAAATCATGCGGACTGTATCATCGGGTGCCATTCCACCTTCAGAGGGTCGATAATACCAAGCTGAATACTCATAAGCTTTACCAATCATTTCAGGAGTCACTTCTAATGATTGTGGACTATCAGGAAGGGCAGGAGGGGAAGGTGCGGCAAGTCGAGCCTCACCCCATTGTTGCCCAGCTAAAAGGTTAAACTCTCCAGCACCTTCTCCGGAGCGCACTGTTTCAGTAGTGTGATTAAAACGAGCATTATCACGCCAAGCTGTCAGATCACCAGATTCAAAGTCTCCATTAATGATGAGCTCTTCACCATTAAATGGCGCTAGAACTGAACCACTTAAGTTAACCACAACCTCAGGATCACTTTCGTCATCACTTTCTAGTGACAGGCTTGCCTCAAAAAGTCCAAGACTAACACCTGGATCAAAAATAAGATCTAGGCTAGCATTTTCACCCGGTGCAATCTTCAAAGGAAAGGTATCTTCCGGGAAACTATAAAGATCTTTGTTTGGACCGGTGAAAGAACCGGCACTGATATTGAGATCTATCGTTGAACCTGAATTTGAAATCTCAACCTTTTGAATAAAAGGACCTTCTCCTTGAGTTAGTTCCCCATAATGAAGAATGGAATTAACCGCAAGATTAGGATCTTCGTCAGGCACCGTGACTTTTAGCTTGAAATTATCAATGTAAGCGGCGACTCCGGGTACAGCATCATTAGTTTTGTCATAAAAACTAAGAATCGGGATAACTGTTTGAAGCGGATTGCCATCTCTATCTGCATCGGCCAAAACTCCAGTCATATTGAGAGTGTGCCATGTGTCAGCTTCGAGAGAGTCCCATTCCCATTTCTGGTTTTTTGCACCCTGAGTGACACCGTTCCATCGGATGATCATGTTAAATCGGTCAGGACCATCAGCTGAATTAAAGGTAGTATCATTAGGAATATAAAGATCGATCTGCATATCAAATGTTTCTTGTCCTGGGACTGTCTCTGCAGGAATATCCAATGTGCCAGGCCATGGGGCTCTGACTTCACCCCAAGGGCTAGTACCGCTCGGGTCTCCAATATTAATCGAGCCCACATTACCACGACCAGAATCCGCAGGGTCAGTAACAATAGTCACTTTACCTGCATTGTTGCCGTCTCCTAACCCACGGATATTATCAAAATTATCCTCGAGTAATACGATAACATTAGCCTCACCAACCTGACCGCTCAAGTTGACTTGCACATTATCGTCATTAGATATGATTTCTAAAGCAGCCTCAAAGAGTCCAATTTCACCATCAGGATCAAATAGAATTTCCAAATCGATACTATCCCCGGGATCAATGCTCATAGGTAATTCTGCAGATACTGAAAATGAATCTTGGTTAGCTCCTGAAATATTAAGGGCTGTAACTTCTAGGATTTCATCCTCACCATCATTGGTGATAGTTAAGGCCTTGGTGTAAGGTCCTTGTCCTTGTTCTAAATCGCCAAAAGCGAAATCTGCACTCACGGCTAAGTTAGGATCATCGGGCTCAGGTGGAATTGAAACTTCAAGGGCAAAATTGTCGATGTAGGCAGCAACACCTGCATCAGCATTGTTGGATCGATCGTAAAAACTTAAAATAGGAATTATGGAAGTGGTGATTTCGTTGTTATTATCCTTAGCTTGAATTGTTCCAGAAAACTCGAGGGAATGCCAAGTGTCTGCCTCTAAAGAATCCCATTCCCATTTTTTGGTAGCTGCTCCCTGCGTCACCCCGTTCCACCTAACGATCATGTTGAATCGGTCAGGAGCTCCGTTGTCAGCAGGATCTGTATCAAACGTCGTATCACTCGGAATATAAAGGTCAACTTTCATTGTGTAGGTATCCTCTCCGGCCACCGTTTCGGTTGGAAGATCGACAGATCCAGGCCAAGGTGCCCTGACTTCTCCCCAAGGGCTAGTACCACTAGGGTCTCCAATATTGATTGATCCTACATTACCACGACCAGAATCTGCTGGATCGGGGACAATGGTGAGTTTTCCTGCGTTATTTCCAGTACCAAGGCCGTCAGTGGTGTCAAAATCATCTTCTAGAATAATAACATTCTGAGCATTCATAGATACGACGAGTATCAGTGCTGAGAGTATAGTAGATAGTAATAGTTTCATAGTGATGTGAAAGACTTAGGAGATTATTAGCTCCTTAATGAATGTAAGTTGAATGCTTTAATCTAAATAAGAAAAAAGCCCAATTTATAATACGTAAGTTTAGCGTCTGCGACGTCTAAGAAAAACAAGAGACCCAAGAAGTGCTAGAACTCCGACACTTGGCTCTGGTATAACAGCACTTGTAGTGGTAGTAATGCTTACATTGTCAATGTAAGCAGCAATTCCTTCTGCTCCGTTATTTGATCTATCGTAAAAACTAAAAATTGGAATGATTGAGGTCGTTGGGTCACCATTATTATCGTTCTCTTTGATAAGGGTATTGAACTCTAGAGAATGCCATGTGTCTGCAGCAAGTGAATCCCAGTTCCATTTTTTGGTAGCAGCACCTTGAGTAACACCATTCCAACGAACAATCATGTTGAATCGGTCAGCGGCACCATTACCTGAGACATCGGTATCGAATGTTGTGCCACTTGGTATGTAAAGATCAGCTTTGATGGTCAAGGTATCTACACCGGCAACGGCAGTAGATGGAAGATCAACAGAACCAGGCCAAGGGGCTCTGAGCTCGCCCCAAGGAGAAGTTCCTATAGGACCACTTCCGTCCTCTTTGAGTTTACCAATGTCAACTGCACCAACATTTCCACGACCAGAACCAGCAGGATCAGCAACTGAAGCAGTCTTCGCAGCATTATTTCCGGTACCGAGACCAGCTTGTGCACCAGCTCCAATGTCATCCCAGTTATCTTCGAGGATAGTAACAGCACCATTGGCTGCGAGTGATATGGCGAGTGATAAAATTAAAATTAATGGGGTTTTCATCGTAAGTGACAAAATTATCATCTAAAACTCTATGAATCAAGGCCAAAGGGAAGAATTTAAAAACTTCGGGCTCGAAATAGATTTACGAAATAATCTTGTAAACACCCTATTATTTAAGGGTTTTTATTTTCTTGAGAGCGAAACACTTCCAATTCTCCATTATTTTGGCCGAGAAGAAGCTCAATATTTCCGTCATTTCCGAAATCTTCGAGCACAATTCTCCTCGAATCAGCTCGAGTAAAAAAGCCACTATTTTTGGGCCAAATCTCTTTTAAAGTTTGGTCAGAATTTATCGTAATAACCACCCCGAGCCCTGCATTCATTCGACCAGTTTCACGCTGAGCAGCGTTAAAATTTTGAGCTAAAATAATTTCATTTGAACCATCATCATTCACATCCGCAAAACTAATGTCCATAACTGGTGCCATTTGGGAAAGAAATGGAAGAGGCTCGGCGGTAAACTGCCCTTCACCATCATTGCGAAAGATCATTGATTCTAAAGTATTGATTTCAAGTCTCTTGGAGTCTTCTATTGCTTGAGGAGTATAAATTTCATTAATGGTTTTACTGGCGAAAGAAGAATAAGTTGGAACCGACTTCAAAAGGTGCGGCATAGCGGTCGTCGAACAACTACGCCCTCGAACTGGCAATAAGCGACCTTCCTTAAATTGTGCTTCAACCAATTGGAGTGTTCCAGTGTTGCCAAAATCAGAGGCGAAAAGAGTAGCGGGTTTTTTAGTCGATGCAGAATATTTGGTATTCGTTCCAAAATTACCAGCGATAATGTCGTTATCTCCATCCTTGTCGATATCAGTTACGAGTACACAATTCCACCAACCGCTAAATTGATCGAGTCCCATATTTTTTGTAACTTCCTGAAAACCATTTTCTTTGTTCTGATAGACACGAACCGGACCCCACTCAGATGACATTATAAGATCTGCTCTTTTATCTCCATCAACGTCAGCCCATTTGACGTCAGTTACCATACCCGAAGATGTGACTGGAGACTCAACCTTGGAAAATTTACCACCCTCATTAATAAGAAGAGCACTCTTCGGTTCCGTTGGGTATTGACCAGGTACGAAACGAGATCCTATGAATAAATCAAGATCACCATCTTGATCAAAGTCATTGGCAGCAACCCGACTCCCGCTAAAGGTTAACTTAGGAATTACGCCATCAGCTGCTCTCTTGAGCTCGCCATTACCATCGTTAAGATAAAGTCGGTCCTGATAGTTGTTGTGCGCTGCGGGCTGACTCGCTCCTCCACTCACTACATAAAGGTCTAAATCGCCATCACGATCCACATCAAGCCATAGAGCATCTACATCCTCATAAATTTGGTCTGATTTGAGAGCCTGTGAAGATACTCTTTCAAATTTACCCTGATTTTTCTGTAAAAAGATAGCACTTTCCCTGTCTCTTGCAGCACCTAGGAAAACATCTTTATCCCCGTCACCATCAATGTCACCTAGAGCCAAAGCGGGTCCAAATCTCGACAGTCGGTTAGGAAGTAGTGGCTGAGATTTAAAGTCATCATAAAAATTCTCCCTATGCTCAAAACGAATACCTAGGGCATCATCAACCTTGCTAAATAAATTAATCTGCTTGGCCCCTTCAGCCTTATTCTTTGGGCTATCAACATTTTCAGATATTTGGTAGTGCCAACCGGACTCAACATTAATCACTCTCTGACGATAGCCACTGGGCCAATGAATTATAATTTCTTTGGGTTTTCCCCAAGACGTTGGCCAACCAAAATGAGTCACTGGTTCTGCGCCACTCATATATCCACGAGAGCTTGTGACTATACGGTTCATGATCTGTCCCTCTGACATCTTCAAAGTCAGCCTCGCCCCAAGACCATGGTAATTACTCTCCTGACCAATCAGACTAATAATTAACGAATGATCTTCTTCGGATTCGTTAGTGGTATTCATATAAATTCCGACCGGGTCATTCATATTGTTTACAACAACATCAAGGTCTCCGTCCCTGTCGAGATCCGATAGTATAGCTCCATGACTAACCGTTTCATCATCAAGGCCCCAGTCTTGACTTAAATTGTTAAACTTGAAGTTGCCTAGATTTCTAAAGGCGAGATTCTTTTCCTTGAACCTCGGTGAATCGAGAAACATTTTTCTTAATTCCTCGGTAGTAGCACCCTTAAGACCCGCCTGTTGCATTCTGATAGTTTGATCCGAATCCTGCACGTTTCTTTCAATTCCATTGGTGAAAAAAGCATCTTCAAACCCATCATTATCAAGGTCCCCAAATATAGCAGCCCAGGTCCAATCGGTGCTGTCAATACCAGCATGAAATGCCACGTCAACAAACTTACCAGTTCCGGTATTCACATGCATAACATTTCGCATGTATTGACGAGGCTCTAAATTATCAAGAAACCATGCCGTATCGATCATCGCTCCCATCATGGTCTTTTGTTTGTAATGGGTAGTGGCTGACATGTCTGTACTTAAGTAGTCAAAAAGCCCGTCGTTATTGATATCAGAGAAATCAGATCCCATTGAATTCCATGACGTATAGGCCAAAGCGTCTTCAGTGACTTCAGTGAAGGTCGAATCACCATTATTACGGTATAAATGGTCAGGGGTATGAAAGTCGTTAGAAACATAGAGGTCAGGCCACCCATCATCATTATAGTCCCACCACACTGCGGCGAGGCCATGTTCCCTCTCAATTTTAATACCAGATTTTCGGGTTACGTCGACTAACTTGGGCATACCTCCTGCACTTAGGCCATCGTTCCGAAAAAGACGATCATAAGTACCAAGCTCACGAGGCAAGCCATCTATCATCACAAATTGGTCAGCCTGGCTCGGGTGAGCCCTAACGATCCCATTTTCGTCTTTTTGGGTTAGTACTTTTCCATCAAAAATTTCATTCATCTGAACAAGTCTTGTTGCAGTGCGATAGAAATCGAGATCACCGTCATTGTCGTAATCTGCAAAAGCTACCATAGTGGGAGCTCGTAAGGAGTTCTTGGATCCTCCAACAAACCCTCCCTTGAAAGTGCCATCTCCTTGATTCATATAAATTTCGTCAGAGTTACCTTTGTTACAGACGAAGAGGTCAAGATCCCCATCATTATCTATATCAACAAAAGCAGCACCTGATCCCCACGATTCGGTATCCTGTATTCCAGCGGACACTGTGACATCTTCAAATTTCCATGGGGTAGTTTGACGGAAAAGTTTATTCGGCCCATCCTGAGAAACGAGGAAAAGATCAGGTAGACCATTTTTGTCAAAATCACCAACAGTTAAACCGGCGCCACTGAGAAGATAATTCTTTATATTTTCATCCTTGAGTTGATTTTTAAATTGAACACCGATTGAGGAGCCTTCCATCTTTTGAAAGAGATGCTTTGATTTAGAATCTCCATCCATTCTCTGTAGAGCTCTTCTTTCCACCCATGAATCAACTCTCATAAATGGGTCAGGAACCGAGAGAGTTTCCTTGGTCTGGGTAATTTTTTGAATCTCGGGTCCACCACATGAACAAATCATAAGGAGTATTGAAACTAAAAGAATTCGTTTTGGCCTCATTTGTAAATTCATGGATATTACAAATATATAGCTCATTTTTCATGGCATTTCCTCAAAGAAAATTAGCCCTCCACAGAATCAGAAAACCGCTGTATAATACCTGACAGCTAAAAAACAAAGCTCAATCCCCAAACTGCTCAAAATGCTATCCCTTATCAAACTAAAGTTATTAAGCTTTAGCTTAATCCTCATCATTACAACGCCTGTCATTGCCAATCCAATTGTCATTAATGAAATTCATTATGATGAAAATGACAAAACCGTTCGAGCCGAATTCATCGAGCTTTATAACAATAGTGAAGAGAGTGTCGACATATCACAATGGTACTTCTCTGATGGTATCGATTACACGTTCAAAGAGGGCACGACAATAGAGTCCGGCGCTTACTTAGTTATCGCTGAAAGTCCGGAGACAATAGATGAGCTATTTAATTATAGTAATGCTTTAGGACCTTTTGCTAATAACACCAGTCTAAGAAATTCTGGAGAAAAGATTGTTCTCAGAGATTCAGAGGGAAAAAGAATTGATCAAGTCGATTATGCACTCGGATTTCCATGGCCTACGGTTGGAGACTTAAGAGGAACCTCAGAAGCAAGTCCTTCAATCGAATTAATCAATCCTTCACTGAATAATAATTTAGGAGGAAGTTGGCGCGCCTCAGGATTTCCAGTCACGACGGCAACGGTGGCAGGCGGTCCGAAAAAGTTCATCAGTTCAGGAAACGTTTGGCAATACCTTGATAATGATTCTGATCTTACAGGTACGGATTGGGCAACAGATTCAAACAATGAAGACAATTGGAAAAGTGGCCCCTCCCAACTTGGCTACAATGAAGGTGATGAAGCAACTCTAGTCGGAGACGGTGATGATGATTTCACTACGGCTCCTAGAGCCATCACCACATACTTCCGTAAAACAATAGAAGTATCGCAAGTGGATGGCTTTTCAAGTATGCTCTTCCGACTTGTACGGGACGATGGTGCCGTGGTTTACGTGAATGGAATAGAAGCGTTTCGGGATTCCATGCCAGAAGGACCGATTAATGCTGAGACCTTAGCCTCAAGAAGTCAGGGAGGTTCAAACGAAAGAAATTTTTTCGAGCATAGCGTCTCGCCAAGTCTGTTTATCAATGGGACCAATGTGATTGCGGTCGAGGTTCATCAGCGTAGTGGAAATAGCAGTGACATGAGTTTTGACCTGGAGCTTATCGGAGAAGTTGACGGTGAAATCTCTAATGCCGGACCCACTCCAGGAACAAGGAACCGTTCCTACTCTCTAAAAGCACCCCCACAAATTAGACAGGTTAATCATCTTCCAGCAGAGCGGGAACTGGAAAGAGATAAAACGATCCTTTCAAATGAGGAAGTTCTGATCACAGCCAAGATAACAGACGATGAGGGAATAGCACAGGTTCAGCTCGAATATCAAATCGTTGAACCCGGTGACTACATCGAAATTGAAGACCCAAGATATAAGAACCAATGGACCGTCCTCAAGATGTTGGATGACGGTGCAAATGGTGACGTTGAGGCAGCTGACGATGTCTACACTATTAAG
>JACETS010000026.1 GCA_013911195.1 Verrucomicrobiales bacterium
GCATAGGATCATCAACAAACAATGTAATGCACATGTCTTTCAGTAGAGGGACAAACATAAATCAAAATGAATTACGTTGGAATGCCCAATCCAACATGACACTTCAAGATTTTGGAGGGGCCCCAACGAACTCATTTGATGAACAGGTTCACTGGGTGGTAACTATTAATGATGTAGGAGGCCCAAATGGTGAAACACAAGTCACAGTATATAAAAACGGTGAAGAGGTAAAAGTAGGAACAACGAACAATGATCTATCGGGCCTTGTCGACAATGATATATTTCTTGGTAGATCCCAATGGGGGGACAACACGGCCAATGCTTCATGGGATGAATTTAGGATTTATGATGGCATTTTAACATCAGACCAAATATCAACCAATCACCAAAATGGTCCAAATTTAGCGACTGATTCTGACGAGGACGGCATCAGCGATGCTGTCGAAAATCGATATGATTTCCTTGACCCTGAAAACCCTGAAGATGCCAAACTTGACCAGGATAATGACGGCCTGAGCAATGTTGATGAAATCGCTTTAGGAAGCGACCCCGAAGAACAAGATACAGATAACGATGAAATATTAGATGGGGATGAAGTTAAAAATAACACCTCCCCTATTCTTGCAGATACAGATGGTGACTCATTAAATGACGGAGAGGAAATTGCATTAGGAACTAACCCTCTTGTTATTGATACCGATGGTGACAAGGTTAGTGATGGCATTGAAGTAGAGAACGGATCAAATCCTCTTGATCCAAGCAGCCTACCAAAGCCAAAACTACCTGAGTTAATCCATCGGTGGGCTTTTGACGAGTCTGGGGGAGACGGCACCGTTTTAGTTGATTCAATTGGTGGAGCCGATGGAGTAATCGAAGACGGTGGACCAAATGATGGATCAGTTGAAGATGGAAGAGTAACTCTACCTGGCGGTGGCCGAGCAACCACTGACTATGTTCGTTTACCTTCAAACCTTTTGAGTTCTCTTAATAGTGCTACTATTGAAACATGGACAACCCAATACTCTAGCCAAAACTGGTCTAGAGTATTTAGCGCAGGGAGTGCCACCAACAACGTTATGCACATGGCTTTTTCCAGAGGCACTAATATCAACCAGAATGAATTTAGATGGAATGCACAAGCAAACATCACACTTCAAGACTTTGGAGGAGCCCCAACCAATCCTTTTGACGAACAAGTACACTGGGTTGTTACTTTAGATAATGAAAATGGTGCCGCAGATCAGACTGAAATCATTATATACAAAAATGGCGAACCAGTAAAATCAGGCAGTACTACAAATCAACTATCCGGCTTAAACGATACAGATTTCTTTCTTGGTAGATCTCAATGGAATGACGCTGCAGCCAATGCATCATGGGAAGACTTTAGAATCTATGATGGTGCAATGGACCCTTTAGCCGTTCAGTTAAGTAATGCACAGGGACCTGATGTTGCACCGGGTCAAACTGCATTTGCAATAACAAATATAGAATATGATTCTGAATCACAAACTGCTAGTGTGACATGGAACTCGAAGCCAGGTGGTCTTTATGTGATTTGGACATCTGAGGATGGCATTGAATGGTCTGACGTTGATGATGCCTATCCTTCAGAAGGTGACCAAACTACCTATAACGAAATTGATACTTCTAGCAGGCTTTTACTAATTAGAATTGGGCTGGCAGAATAGGTTAATCTTTCAACTTTTATGAGCTTTTACCTCAAACAAAAGCTCATCTATAGATTTAAGCACCTCAGATTCATCCATATCATTAACTTCGATTTTTCTACCTATCTCAGGGACAAGAGTGATTGTTAAAATACCGCCAAGGTGCTCTCGAAATTCTTCAAGTCCTTGCAATATAACAGAACGACCAGATTCAACTCTCGTTAGATCATCATCGAACACTTCAAAACCGACAGACTTAATCAAAGAAAGGATTCGATTGCAATCATCATCTGAAATAATACCAACACGCTTTGAATATATTAAATCCACAGCCATCCCAATGGCCACGGCCTCACCATGACCAATTCTAAACGCACTAATTTGCTCGAGCTTATGTGCAACCCAATGTCCAAAGTCTAAAGGCCTTGCAGAACCAAGTTCATAAGGATCACCAGAAGTTGAAATATGGTCAACATGTTCTTCTGCACTTCGCTGGATAACATATTCCAATGCCCTTTGTTCGAGATTTGCTAGCGATTGAGCAAGATTTTCTATCTCGATGAAAAAGTTCTTATTCCTAATCAATGCAACTTTTATTGCCTCAATTATTCCAGCTCGTCTAGACTTATCATCCAAGGATTCCAAAAAGGAGAAGTCATTGATAACTGCAAATGGAACCGAAAACGAACCTACCCAGTTCTTCTTACCGAAATAGTTGATACCATTTTTGACACCAACACCTCCATCGCCTTGGCTTAAGCTGGTTGTAGGAACACGAATTAGACGCACTCCACGATGTGCCGTTGAAGATGCAAACCCAACCATATCAAGGAACGCACCACCGCCAATCGCTAGAACATACGAATGTCTGTCTATTGAGTTTTTATTTATCTTGTCCCAAATTTCTGGGATCAAAGACCAATCATTTTTACAGGCCTCAGCACCAGGGAAGACAAATGGAGAATCGACCAATTCAAGCTCTCCATCCTTAGCATTAAACCATGATTCGATTTCTCTAAGCAAATTCTGATTACCTCCCATAACTCCTCCATCCACAAATACAATAAATTTGGCACATTCTGAGGAAGAACTCTTAGAAACAACATCAGACAATACACTATTTACTGGAGAAAAGAGATTTCTAGTAAATTCAATTCTATGAACCAGATCAAGGTGTATGGATCTTTCAAGCATTTCGATAAATCAGAGGAGTTTTTAGAATAATTGATAAAAGAAAAAAAATCCAGAGCTAGTGCTAATTTTATTATATAAGACTAAGTCCCTGAAATTTTCCTCTGAAATAGAACAACAAATGGTAAAAAAATTACAAAATAAAGACCGTGAAAACCGATAGCATGACAAACGGCCATCGAATCGATCAAACACATTCCAGCAATCATCAAAGAAACCGATTTTCCAATTTTCCCCTTAACTTCGGATTTAATAACCCTAAAACAATAAGCAATCCAAAATAAGAATAACAATGAAGAAATGGCAATCGGTATACTAATATATGACTTAACAATAATGAAATATAGAGATAAGAAACAGGGTAAAGAAATCAATATTAGGCCGTAAAGACCAGATTCATTTTCAGAATCTTCACCTCTAGCAACTAAAGTGATTCCCGCAGTGTAAAGGCCCAAAACAATTGCCCAAGGTATTAAACTATTATTGTAACCTAAAGAATAACCAGCAATTAAATAGAGAAGAGATCGACACAAACCCATTATAAAAATTGCAGACGAAGTTTTTTTATGGATGAAATTATAAATCGTTATACTCAAAAGCAATGCTCCAACAAAGGGTAATGAGCTACCTGAAAATAATAAAATCAATGTCCCTACAAATAAAAAAACTAATGTTAGGATCAGCCCAAAACGGTGCGATATAGCTGCCCTAGCTATAGGCCTATCTGTTTTGTGCTTTTTATCATACCTTAGATCAATGACATCATTCATCGCCATTCCTCCAGAATAAAGTAATGATGCACCTATAACAATTAGTGCTAGTTCCCAACTTAGAGAATCTTTAGAAATTAAATATCCAGCAACGCAGTTGGATATAACTGTAGGCAAATTTGATATTCTACAAAGCTCGAGAATTGCAATTATTTTCCTATTCACACTCAAAACAATCCAACATCTCTTAGCGAATTAAGGGTCCACTCATATTCAAGACTCAATTGATCAACAACATTATTCGATTGCATTGCTTCAGGTAAAACCTCCCAGGTATAGGTTTCCATCTCAATGTGTTGGCATATTTGTGGTTCTGCGGCCAAAACCTTCAATGTATCGATGATATGATCTCTAGTATCATCGAATATTCCACCAGGAGAGGCATGCAATGGTATATGAAAATGAACTCTCCATTCACTATAGTCATTAAGATCAGAGTCAAAGTCATTTATAGCATCTGGAAGGTCCTTATACCTCACTATGCCTCCATTGTTTAATTTACCAATAACTTGATGAAGATACACGTCCTCTTGATATGCTTTTAGTGTGTCGATTGCAATCTGATCAGGTTTTAATTTAAGAGCTGAACTTAAATGGAACTTACTAATTCTAATGTTGTTTTTGCTTAACTCTGAAAGTGAATCTATTGCGCTCTCATATTCAATTGCCAGATGACATGTGTCGTAATTAACTCCAATTACAGAGTCGTAGCTATCACCATGAACAGAACGGAACCGATCAAAAAAACTTATGGTCTCTGGAGTATTTTCAAACCATCCCAAAGGCTCAGGCTCAAGACCCAAGTGAAGATCTTTACCATTTTTTTCGCATAATTGGTTAATATAATGTCCACACCGACCAAGATTATTTACGATCATTTCGCCTTGTTCATCATCATTGGTGATAAACTCTTTAAATGATCCCGGCAATGTACTTACACTCCCAGACATACCCTCAGGCAAAATCTTTGAAAGAATATCAAAAAGTAGATTAGTATATTCAAGCCGACTATTAGATGTCCAGTCAGGCCTATAAACCTGCTCTTTTACTCTTGCTCCATGAAATTGACCATATGGAAAACCATTAATCGTAAATACATAACAATTATTATCATCTAACCACTTAATGAATTCGTCTATTCTTCCAGAACCTTCTTCAGAAAGCTCAAGTGCAGCCTTGTACCCTAACCGTAAGCCAATAGCAAACGGATCAGTGTTTGATACTTTATCCTTTACCTTAAGACTATATTCTTTAAGACCCTGAAAGGTTTCCTGCCAACCTTCACCTCTATGAATATTTGTGCAATAAGCTAAATGAATTTCTTCGTTGATCTGCATTGCAGGAGAATTTTAAAGATTGGTATATATCAAAAAATTTAACGCAATTTAAATTTATCACACTGCGACATAAACTTAACGGGGTTCTTATATACAATGTCATCAATATATTCATCGTCATATCCCCTCCTCCTCATTTCAAGCGCAGCCTTAGGAACAGACAATGGATCACTAATCCCCCAGTCACAGGCACTATTAAGCCAAACATTTTCATTCCCAAAAATTTCCAACATATCTATCGCTCTATTTGGAGTTACTTTTGATTCAGGATATAATGTCATTCCCGCCCAATAACCATTACTTAAAACTATCTTTGCTGTATGCTCTTCAACATGATCAATAATCACTTTAGAAGGATCAATTTTAGAATGATTATTTAGTGCATCAACAATCAACTTTGTACCTTTAAGCTTGTCCTCAAGGTGAGGAGTATGGACAAGAATCATTTGATCATGATCAACGGCTAATTGGATATGTTCTTCTAAAATTAAAAGCTCATTCTTAGAATTTTTATTTAAGCCTATTTCACCAATACCAAGAACATTATCACATTGTATAAAATCTGGTATTATGGAAATGACTTCTCTTGCTAAACCGACATCTTCAGCTTCTTTTGGATTAATGCACAACCAGCAATAATGATCTATACAAAACTTGGCAGCCCTCTTTGGTTCATATTCTGTAATTTGACGGAAATAATCATAGAAACCGTCTCCTGAAGAGCGATCAAATCCTGCCCAAAAAGCAGGCTCATTAACAGCTTTACAGCCTGCATAAGCCAATGATTCATAGTCGGCAGTAGTTCTACTGACCATATGAGCGTGAGGTTCTATATATCTCATTATAACAAATACTATTTATTATTTGGATTAGGTGCTCCAAATGCTCCTTGGATATCAGCTTTATCGATTGGTTCAGTACTATGATCGCTAAATCTATTAAGAATTTTAGCTACACGCCCTATCTCATCTGATTGAAGTTCATTAATAGCCTCTTTTAGTGCATGATAACGGTAATCGTCAGTCTGACCATGCCTCTCAACACGATCTAAAAATGCAGCCACATCAATGAGTTTAATCCTAGCATCCATGAAGCCGTGATCTATTAAATTGGTTTCTTTCACTGACAAATATTGTTATTTATAGGTTATATTAGCTCACAGAACTAATGAGGCAAGTTAGTATATAACTGCTATTTATCCCTTTTTAAGAGTCATTAAATACTCAACAAGGTCAACTAATTCTTCTTCTGAAATTGATGCAATTAGCCCTTCTGGCATAAGAGAACCATCAATTTTATCTTTTGAAAAAATTTCAGATTTCTTGGTTGTTACCGAAACCCCACCGGGAACTTTCATTACCAACTCATCGTCACTATCACTAATAATATAGCCAATTAATGTAGATCCAGATTTAGTCTTAACATTAAACCCTTCATAGCCAAAACTAATTGCTTCATTAGGGTCAATTATTGAAACATACATTGCCTCTCTTGCTAGCTTGTCACCAATTTCGGTCAATGCTGGACCAAAATCGATACCAATGTCTCCAGATTTATGACAAGTAAAACAAGCTTTCATATAGACCTGTTTTCCTTTTTTAACAATACCACGTTTTGTTATTAAACTTTTAATATTGTATTTTTTTAATGATATCTTCCCATTATTATTATCGTTAAGTTTTAAAGCCATTTTTCTTACCTCTGGATCTGCTGAACTAACAAGGTCAGGCAAAATATTTTTTACCAATTTAGAGGATATTTTATTATCTCCAATCAATTCTATTATCTCCAATTGACCTAATGCAGTTTTTGTTAAAGAAGTTGCGGCGGTGTTAACATCTATCTCTATTTTATTTTGTAGAATTTCAGATAAAGCTTTTACTGCAACCGGAGAATTTACCGTTCCGAGAGCTTTAATAAATTTGATCCTTGATTCACCATTAACATCTAAAGATTTAGAAATAGCAACTTCACCACCCAACTTCACAAGTAAGGAAATCGCCTGTGGGTTGACTTTATCACCTGTAGATAAAGAAGTTAGGTTTTGAAGCTGGTCTCGTATTGAAAACTTTTCAACTAGGGTAAAATAGTCGCCTTTACCCAAGTTTCTATTCAAGTAACGATTTATTGAAGCCTTAACTTTATCAGAGCTTTCATCATAATTAAAAGATTCTAACTTTAGTACCGTCTGAACTATTAGTTCATCCCTACTCTCATCGGCTCGCGCGAGAGATGTAAAAATAAAAAGCAAATAAACCAAATGATTCTTCATTATGAATCAAATTGAATATTTTATTCTAACAGCAAACTTTGCAAAGCTAGCTCCTTCTCAGGGCCAGAATGAAAATCAAATGCTCTCATATATTTTGGCTTTTCCTCTTCATTCGTGCCGGGATCTTTAACAATCTTGACTAAGAGTTCAGGAGCCATCTTGCTTCTAGACCTCCACACAATATCTTTCCCAGCTTGGGTATTCCATTTACCTCCAGAGCCAATCCATGCCTTAAAACATTCATCCCAATTACCTTCAGCAGCTATTCCTAAAGCCTCCAAATACCAACGATCTTTACCATCATGTTGAAGCGCTAATTTTGCCCAAAGTTTTGGAACATCATCACCATCAAGCTCTCTGAGGGCAATGGCGCACTCACGTCTTACTTGCGGGCTCTTATCATTGGATAGCATAGTAATTAAATTAACAACATCAGAATTAAGCTGCCTGGCCAATCTTATAGCAACAATTCTCAAATCAGAGTCAAGGTCCTTGCTAATTTTATTTATAACTTTTTTCCCTGCTCCAGGCATCTTGCCAAGGCACCAAGCGGCTCTTGCTCTTTTGATCTTATCTTTATCAGAAATCAATTTCATTAAAGCATCTTGTGTCTTATCAACCCCCATTTCATGAAGCGCATTCCATCCAAGATATCTACTTTCTAAATCTGATGACAGCAGCCCACTAATTGCTCCATCAAGACTTTTAAAATCCCGTTTAGCAAATTTGTATCCATTGTGACCCTCAGGAACAACCCTAAAAATCCTACCACGATCCAGATCTCTCATTCCATGGCCTCCAACACCTGGATCATACCAATCCGCAATGAACAAAGATCCATCAGGACCAACGGCAACGTCACTTGGACGATACCATCTATCTTTTCCTCCACTTAATATTGGCATCATTTCAGCATCATATCCTGCACCATTATTTTTGCGCGGATATGCTCTACATACATTTGGACCTGCATCACAATGGATTACTTGGTTAATTAAATTGGGAAATAAATCACCCTCATAAATTATTATTCCCGTTGGGGATCCTGCACCGGTTAGAATTAAATTTGGCACAACTCCGGGATCATTTAGATGCCAATGTCTATCTGGAATTTCTTTTTCTATGTTACTTCTTTTATCTCTCCAGCCCTTACCTGTAAATTCATCTCTGTATCCATAATTGCCATATTCCATAACAAAATTAATTCTTACTCCCCTATTACCATCATCATCATTATCGGACTGCCAAATTGAACCAAATGAATCAACGGCAGCTTCCCAGTTATTTCTGAAATTCCAACCTAGAGTCTCTACATTTGATCCATCAGGATCACATCTAAAAACCATACCCTGTTGATAAGGTTTACGATGATCTCGAATTTCGTTACCAGCTTTATCAATAATTAACTTACCGTCAGGAGTCTTTAATCCTCTAGAAGCATTACCAAAATTGAAATACAACTTACCATCTGGACCAAAACAAAATGCATGTATTCCATGGTCATGCTGCTTACCTCCAACTACATTAAATAAGATCTTTTTATCGTCAGGTTTGTCATCACCATTTTTATCAGTAAACACTATCACTTGCTCTCCAGCTGAAACAATTACTTTATCACCAAGAACACAAACGCCATGAGGTGAATCTATATCTCTTCCTTGATAATAAGTCTTAGAAGTATCTGCTACTCCGTCACCATTGGTATCTTCTAATATTAAAATCCTATCACCTTCAGGCCTTTTACCATTGTGCCCCCTATAATTAACAATTTCTGCGACCCACACTCTTCCTTTATGATCAATATCTATACTAGACGGACTAAGGAGCATGGGTTCGGATGCAAACAACTCCGCCTTCATACCTTCAGCAACTTCCAATGCTTTGAGTGACTCCTTGGGAGCAAGACCATTTGAGAATAAGACAGAAGGAATTGATAATGTAAGTATTAATATAAGACTTCTAAAAGTGCGTAAGGTTTTCATAGTTAAAAAGTGTATTTTTTATGACTGATTGAGATCTCGATGTAATTTAAGTAAAGTTATTATGATTAACGGGTTTTGGATAATTCCTATTTCTTTTTTTCAGGCTTCTTAAAATCTTGGTTAGCATCTAATTCTACTTCGTCCGGGCGATGAGTGACCAGCCCATTTTTTGGTATTTCTAAACCTGCTGTCCATGCAACTGCGTTTAGAACAAGTTTACGGAAACCATCATTACCAAAATTATAATGGAAATGTGCACCAGTAAAACCAACTCCACGACCACCGTCTTTCCTCTCAACAGACCAACAAAGGGTTTCCGCACGGCCTGAAGCCTCAACAATATGCTTCTTCGGCCCTCTCGGCCAACTACTCCTGCCAGATCTTGCATTATCATCTGGAACAGCATCAAGAACACTTGTCACGCCCTCTTTACCCTCTCTAAATCTCATGTTAAAATACCACTCATCTTTAACTTTAAAATCTTCGACACCGAAAGATATTGGATGCTTCCGGTTCAATCTGGATTCAGCTATCCAGTGAGGATTGATTGACCAACCCGTTTCATAATAACCACCAATCCAATTTTGTAATGCCTTGCCAGATTTGCCCAAAGGAACTTCTACCGCGTAATGCATACACATCAAACCACAACCTCTATCAATTTCTTTCTTAACCTGTTCTAAGTTTCTATTAATAGGGTGCCCCCCACCACCGTCCATAAAAAGGACTATTGCATCAGCACCATCAAATGAGTCCTGATTTTTTGGCCAACCATTTTTGTAAACCACTGTTTCAACGTTATCACCTAATGCTTCCTTTAAATGTGACTCCATTAGTAAACAACCAGCATTAAATTCATGCGCTCCCCATCCATGACTTCTATTACCTGCAACAAAAACAATTTTAGTTACTTCATTGGCATGTATTAAATTATGAGAAACAAACGATAACGTGACAATGAATGCGCAGAGAATAAATTTAATATTCATGGAGTAATAACAAATTTAGAAAAAATTAGGAAGTTGTAGTAACGGCCAATGTTACAAAAGCAATAGTAAATACAAAAGCTAAAAGGAAAAAAGATATTGCCATAGGCGTATTCAAGAAGCCCTTTCTAGAAGGGCTATAACAACTCAAACCAACAGTAATTACCGCACATTCAATCGCATAGACAACATATAACCAAAACATGATCCCACTTGTGAAACCATAACTATGTAAACCTGTCTCAAGTTGATTGACATGCCACCAAGAAAAAACAGTGATCACAAGTATCACAACTGCTATTATATTCATTCCAAGATCTTTTATGTACCCGCCCATACGTGCGTGAAGCATAATTAATGCACCAAGACATATCATTAAAGCCCCATTTTCTTTTGGATCCCATCCCCAAAATCTTCCCCAGCTGTCGTTCGCCCAAACGCCTCCCAAAACAGTCCCAACCAAAGCGAATAGCAACCCAAAGCATGTGATACCATAGACCATTCTGGTTATTGTTTTTCTAAAATCATCTCCACCAAGATTTAGGCGTTTTGAGAAAATAAAAATGTGAGCAACTAGCCCAGCAAGTATAGCTGCAGCATATCCGATATTGATGGCAATAACGTGTGTCGCGAGCCAAAAGTTCGACCTCAATACAGCTTCAAGAACTTTGAGAGTATCTCTTTGTTCCTTAATTTCAAATTTCCAGGCAAGAAATATTCCTATTATTCCAACCACAACTGAGCTTGCTAGAGCAATACCTTTACGGTCAAAAAATTCAATCAATAAACATAGTATTACGGCAACTGCTGTTATAAATGGAATGGTCTCATATAGAGTAGATATAGGTGGCCTACTCAACATAACACTTCTTAAACAAATCCCAGCTACAAGAGCAATGGTTGCAAAAATGGCCATTCCCCAAACAATAACAACAAGTACCCTTGAGAAACGACTCCCCGGCGAAAGCCAAGAAAAAGCAAGGAGTAAAAATGCCATGACATAAAAAGGTAGAGCCCAATGAAAAAGATTTTTTTCGTTACTAAATAATTCAAGCTTGATGTTTTTATACTCCTCTCGATCAGTTGCTATCTTAATGACATTATCGCTCAACTTTTGAAGTTCACCTTTAAAAACATCCGGGTTACTCACATTTCTGGAAAGCTGTTCTAATGATACTAAGTAAGGAATTGCCCAAGAGGAGAAATCCTTTCTTTCATCAGGAGTTAATTCATTCGATTTAAATGTTAGCTGTTCTATAAAATACCCAGGCTTAAGCCATTCTTCATCTTTATTGTCCTGAGGAGGAAACATCGCCAAGCTGATCATGCTAACATTATCTTTGACACCTGCGGTTGCGGTATCTCTCTCTAGAAGTGAGAAAGCACCTGAAATCTGATCAATGAAATCTTTCCCTTCAGGACCTCTTGCAATTTCTATTATTTTATCAAATTGTTCTACAAAATAACTAATTTTTGTTTTTTCATTTTGTGATTTTTGAAATTCATCTGAAATACTTCCCAAATCAACATCCACACCGTCTCTTGCAAAATTAAAGGCATTGACGGCCCATTCAAACTCATTAACTGCAGATTTCAATGCTAATAGCCCAGCATTTATTGGATCTCTTCTATCCTTCTTACTGGACTCTTCTTGATCAGGATCATTCATCATTTCCCCCAACTTATTTGTCCTTTCAGAGAGAATTTTCATAGCGTCCTGAACCATGAATATTTCGTTATATGAGTAACGTTCTCTTGGCGATGAGTGGGCTTTAACACCAATCGATTCTATAACAGCCGGGTTATTGATTTTAAATATTGGCATCTCTTTGGCCAATTCGGGTCGAAACAAACAATCCAAAAGCCATTCCGTTGCCGAAACTTTAATTTTTTCGCCATTGATAGGAAAACTAAGACGTTTTGCATTATTAATTCTTAATAGTTTATACCTAGCAACCGTTTGCATTGGCTTTAATCTACCTTCCTCTTGAACAGGCATTGCCTTAAAAAGAGTGACTATTTCTTTATCCCAAGGACTATATGAATCGATTGCTTTGACTTTCTGATTACTCAGAAAGAAGAGACTAACAAACAGAAAAGATTTCAATAGATGATTAATTTTTTTCATACAGTTCTTTGATACTGTCCTTATTATTTTTCCCTATCCCTTTATCTTCTATCTTATTTTTCTTCCTAGAGCGGGCACTTCTTCTAAGATAAGCGATTAGACGCTGGACAAAGTGAATCGTCATGCCAATTGAAATTACATAAGTGCCATACTTAGGCCACTGATCAGCAGGATTATAAGAAACTGCAAGTGAGGTATAAAGAGGATCTCCAGGCTTAGCTCCCTCAGGCCCCCAGCTGGCCTGATAAAGCGTATAACCTTGATCCCTCATGGGTTGATTCATACTGATGAGCCTCTCACCAGCAGATTGTCCATTTTCAATTTTTATAACATCACTTGAATATTCTCTCGCTCTTGCGGTACCAGGATGATCTTCTTTTTGAAATTTGGTAAGCTCAATTCCAAAAGGAAGAGCAAACTTCTCACGGGTTAAGTCAATTGACCAAGTAGAGTCATTGATTTCAACAGTAAAGGGCTTTGGTGCAAATGGACCAGACCCAATAATTAATCCTTCGGATATCTTCGTGTTGTCTTTGCTTAAAACATCAAAGTAAGCAGCAGGCAAATTGAATTCCATGCTCTTGTTTGTTTTGACCGGGAAAATACCATAACCCTCAACCACACGTATTCCTTTCTCTTTTGCTGCGTTGCTTTTTAGCAATCCCATCAATTGCCCTTTTCCATTAGCAATATTTCTCGCATAACCTGACACCCTGATATCAAAAGGAATTTCTGAGTTATAGTAAGTTCTCTTTGTTCCCTTCTTCCATAATCCATTCAACTGTTCAGGACCGACAACATAGGTAATTATTGCTTCACCTTCATCATTATATTTTGAGATCTCTATACTCCAATCTGTGAGGTTATAAATTTCATCTGATCTGTCACCTTCGTATAACACCATATTGCCCTCACGCGTGTAATGAAAGGCAACAAAACCTGCAAATAGTATGTAAAGAATCCCAAAGTGTGCGATAACCATTCCGGGTCGCCGCCAGTTTTTCTTAGCCCTAACTAATCCACCAAGAAATAGGTTTAAGAAAAGCAATGCACTAACAAGATATACACCAGGCAATATTATTGGCACAGGGCCAATCTTTTGAACAAGAAATAGCGATTCAAAATACTTTTCTGAAGCCTCATAAAGGCCCATTTCCACTTGAGCCATCGTTCCGAAATACGTTAGCAAAAGGAGAAAACTAAGAAGAATGATGGCAAGAAGATAACCTGAAAAGAAATTATAAACTTTTATGAAAAAAGGTTTATCAGTTTTTTTAGAGGTTGCATTTTCCATGAAATTATTTTTCCAAGTTAATTGGAAGCTCTGGAAGGATTATCCCAACCAATTTGTAATTCTTGAGTACTTCGGTTGATCCAACAGATTTAAAATCTCCTTCAAGTTCTATGAATTTTCCTTGCCCCAATAAAAATGCCCTGTCAGACAATGCATCAACCTCATCTTTTGTTAGCTCACTCAGATTCATTTGTTTGCGCCATCTGTTAACATTTGCAACAAGCCCCCCTCCTCCACCTGTCAGTACAGTAAAATAGCATTCTCCTTCAGAATTTTCTCCAAAACTGAAATTAGCTACCCTCATTGATGATTGATCTTCGTTCTTCCAACTTTCTGGTTTTTCCCATTTAAAAGGAGGATTCCCTTCACCAATTTTAAGACTATTACAAAATAAATTAAAGTTATCCATTTCCGCATCCACAATGGCTTTCGGACCAGTCAATTTCACAAAAAAGGAAACGTTGTTCAGCGGTGAACCTTGAGGTTTCTTTTCCTCTATTCCGACACGATCCCTAAAGCCCAAATTCAGTTTCGGTTTAGGATTAAAATCTCCCAACTCACGTGTTTCAGTAATTTCAATACGTTCATCAGAAGGCTCACATGCAGCGAATACCAAGACTGAAAGTATTAAAATAAATTGTCTAATATTCAATATCATCAATTTATAATTTTTGTAAGATTAGTTTTAAATACGTATTACTTAAGTTAAAAGTTTTAATCATAATCAATACCAAAAGGGTCTAATGTATCTCCACTTGACCTGATAATTTGATTGTTCGTTGAATTCATACTGTCATTTATGCCTCTAATATCATTACCGCCAATAGAGTTACCTATGAAATAACCTATAATTAGACCAATAAGAATACCAAATGAGGTAAAAAAGAGAGCATAAATAGTTTTATTCAAATTTGCGTTAAAACCTGAATTAACCTCCTCATTGTCAAACTTCTCCTGATCTTCAATAACATCATTATTGTTGCTTTCAATTGCAGAAACAGTTTCCGAATCCGTATTAATTAAAGACTCTTCGATTAAAAATTTCACACCACATGAAAGACAACGACCCTTTTTGTTCATTTGATCGTCAGGAACCTCAAGCAAGGTATCACATTCTGGGCACTTAATTTCCATTTTCGAAAATCTGATAATAATTATAGAGTGAAGGTATTTAATTATGATCTTTAGTTTTAGTATAATCCCGTCTCAGCCAATCAACTATTAATTCGACACTTTTCTGGTCTAGTTTTCCTGGCTTAATGCTGCCATCTTCATTACTAACGTCTAAGAAATTAGGCATTCTGTCATTATCCTCACCATAAAAGCGTTTGTGACTCGAGTTCCCAATAAAATCAATGAGCCACTGTCTTGACATGTAATCACTTAAATCAGGGCCCTTTTTTCCTCCTTCTCCTCTAATCTTATGGCAGTCAACGCATGAATAACCATCTTCTCCAAGCAATTCAAAGCCCTCAGCAACAAATTCCATATCTTCATTTTCGAGATCACTTTGATAAGAAAGTTTGGCCTCAGCGGATAATCCGGCTGAAAGTAATGCTATATCTTCATTATCAATCTCCTCTTCCTCAAGAAATTCTGCCATTGAGCTCTCTTTAAATTTTGTATTCCCAAAAAACTGATTCGATTGATAATGCTCTAGAGTCAATAATTTTTCAATCCACTCTCTCGAACCAACTCCTTTAAGGTCAGGTGCGGACTGGTCATCCTGCATTAAACCTCCATTACCATCAAGAGGACTACCATTCTCATCATATCCATAGGCATGGCAAGAGGCACAATTTGATGCAAAAAGACTAGGCCCCTGAGTTAATGGATCAGAGTATAATAACGAGAGTGCGCCCTCTGGGGGAATTCCATCATTACTAACAATTAACTCCTTAACTCTTTCTGCCTGTTTATGTGCGTTTTCAACATCCTCAAGATAAACAGCATCTGATGCATCTTTTTTAAAGGCCATAACTGTTAAGTACAGAAATCCACCTATCAAAAGATATAAAACGACGACGTTAAACCAATGACCTATTTTTTTAATGCCAATAAGAGGCATCATGAAAAGCATTGTAGCCAGTACACTAGGAACAACGATTGCTCCCAAGATTAGACCAAGTTCACCTTGAAAAGGTTCAAATTTCAACATCAAGAACAAAGACATGAAATACCAATCAGGACGCGCAGCGTTATAAGGTTGGGAAGGGTCAGCTGGTGAAGTTAATTCGGTGCCTTTCCAAAATACGAGAAATAGTACAGCTCCAATAACAGCAAAACATGCAATGGCATCTTTTAATATCTGATCTGGCCAAAACATTCCATCTCTACGAGGCCTTCTAAAAGAGTCATCCGATCTTCCTTTTAAGTGTAAGAATGCAATACGAATTATAGTGGCAAGGGTTAAAGCTGAAGGAATCCAAAGGACCCATGGAGGATTTGATTCGCGAAATACATATGAGGCAGCGGTCAATCCTAAAAGGCACAATGCTGTAAAATACCAATAGTATAGTGCACCTGCCTTAGTTGTTGGCTTTGCCTCAGTAATCCCATGTTTCCTAAACAAATATATATGAAAAACTATTAAACCAATAAGGGATGCGGGCAGAACTCCAGCATGCAAGGCAAAGAATCGGGTTAAAGTATGATGGCCGTAATCTGAGCCGCCAACTACAACTTTTTGTATATCTCCACCAATTACTGGCACAACTCCAGCAAGATTTGTTGCTACTTTAGTGGCCCAAAAGCCTTTTTGATCCCAAGGCAGGAGATAGCCAGTTAATGATGTTGCCAATGTGATGAACAAAAGAATCACTCCGAACCAGAAATTAAATTCCCTAGGAGCTCTATAAGCACTATCGATGACAACTTGTACTAAGTGGAAAACAAGAAGAACAACCATTATCTGAGCTGTCCAATGGTGAATACCTCTCAAAAGCCATCCAAATGCCATTTCATTTTGTATATAGAAAACACTCTCCCATGCCGTTGAAGCGCTCGGACTGTATGCCATCCATAGGAAAACACCCGTAATGAACTGAACCATTATGGCAAATGTTAATGTACTCCCCCAAACATACCTCCACCTAGCTCCACCTGGGACACGCTCAAATAAAGCTTCCTTAGTTAAGGAACCAATACCTGTTCTGCTCTCTAACCAATTAGTTAATGATTTTATCATACCTCTACCTTGTCAGTTACTCCTGCTTTAAAATTCACAAACGTTACCCACACTTCACCTTTTGATAAAAGCTGTTCGTCGATCTCGAGTTCATCCAAACCTCTAGGACTTACACTTTTACCAATAATGCCTCCCTCCATATCAAAATTACTCTCATGACATGGACAACTAAACATTTCTCCATTTGGATTCAGGTCAACACTACAACCTGCATGTGGACAGCTGCTGTTAAATGCTACAACTTCAGTATCACCAGTCTTTCTAAGAAAAACTGATCCGATTGGTTTATTAGCGTATTTTGTCCAGGCATCCTTTCGTTCAGCAACAACCTGATAAAGTTTAGGGGTTCCGTCAGCTGGAAGATCTTCAATGTTAGCTAACATGACCTTCAATTTACTTGAATCCTTCTTGCCTAATGGCGAGAGAAGAGTAGCAACTCCAGCACCAACTGGAACTGTAACCACTGCACCACCAAAAACAAAACTAGCAGCCTTAGACAAAAACTGTCTTCGTTCAGGATTCTCAACATTATCTTCTGATGGAGGTAGCGGCTCGTTCATTATTTTTAATACGTCAACTGTCCTACAATAGAGACCTCCAAACAAATTAAAACTCAACATAAACTGGTGCAAAATCACTCTTTTTATTGAGACACTGGGATAATTCATGTTGTATAGTTATCAAATGTCATTAAAACCCCATAATCGCAGAAATTTCTTAAAATCAGCAACCCTTGGATCAGCCGCTTTATTATCAGGCAGCACTTTGAGCCTATCAAAAGACGCAAAAAGCTCAAAATTTAGCAACTCTATAGGTGTTTCTACCTACTCATATTGGGGGTTTAGAAGGGAAGAATTCCGCCCAATTGAAAAATGTTTAGATATCGCTGCTAAGCAAGGTTTCGACGGGGTTGAAATCCTACAGGTGCAAATGGAAGAATTCGCACCTTCCTACCTACAAAAAATTAAAAAACACGCATTTTTAAATGGATTGGATTTAATGGGTTTCTCAACCCATCAGGATTTTGTGGACCCTGACCCTAGGAAAAGACGACACAATGTTGAACAAACTATTTTTTATATTAAACAAGCACATGACTTAGGCATTCCAACAATAAGAATCAATACTGGCAGGTGGAATACATCAAAAAACTTTGACCACCTCATGTCTAACCGTGGAATTGAGCCTGTTTTGGATGGCTACACTGAAAATGAGGGATATGAATGGGTAATAGACTCAATAGGCAAGCTTGTTGGCGAAGCTGAAAAGGCAGGGGTTGTACTGGGTCTAGAAAACCATTGGGGCCTTGGGTTAACACCAGAAGGCGTTTTAAGAATTGTGGATACCATCAATTCTCCATGGCTAAAAGTTACACTCGATACAGGAAATTTCCTTGAAGATCCATATGAGAGGCTATCAAAGCTTTCAGCTAAAACAGTCCTACTTCAGGCAAAAACATACTACGGAGGTGGAAGATGGTACACTCTTGACCTCGACTACGACAAAATATCGAAAATCATGGATGAAGCAGACTACAAAGGATGGATTTCTCTAGAATTTGAGGGCAAAGAAGATCCTGTTAGTGCATGCAAAAAAAGTTTATCATTGCTTAGAAAAGCATTTGGTTAAAATAAACATTTATTAGATATGAAACTTTTAAAGATCAGTCTCTCTATAATCATTGTTCTCGTTAATTGCTCTTTCGCCGAAACCATTAAAATTGCCTGTGTTGGTGACAGCATCACTTTTGGAGCAGGTATTAAAGATAGAAAGAATATGAATTACCCTATTCAGTTAGGTAAAATACTTGGAGAGAAATATGAAATAAAGAATTTTGGAAACAGCGGTTCAACCATGTTAAAAAAAGGTGATAAGCCTTATTGGAAGCAAAGGGAATTCAAAGCAGCGCTAGAATTTAATCCTAACATAGTTGTAATTAAATTAGGCACTAATGACACAAAACCACAGAACTGGAAACATGGCGCTGATTACCTTGACGACTATAAATCGATGATCTCAATATTCTCAAACTTAACCAGCAAACCAAAAATTTACATATGCCTTCCAGTGCCAGTAGTAGAATCACGTTGGGGAATAACTGATGATATTGTAAATGAAAAAATTATACCAACTTTAAGAAAGATCTCAAACCAGACAAAGTGTAAGATCATTGATTTAAATACTCCATTCAATAACAAGCATAGTCTAATTCCCGATAAGGTTCACCCCAACGCAAAAGGTGCTACAATTATTGCTAAAGAGGTAGCAAAATCGATACTTAATTCCTAAAATTCATGAACTTTGTAAAGCCCTTACGAAGACAGCATTTTTTTAATCTATTAACCATTTTGTCATTATTTTTTTCTGACACAAAATCAATCGCTCAATTAAAAACTAACAACAAAACAATCTCTGGCTCAGGACAATTCGGAGGGGCCTCAATAATAAAACCTAGAGCATCAGAATTAAAAAAGACAACAAAGAGAATCACCTATCTTGCGGTATCCGGTCATAAGGAATGGACCAACGACCAAGGGAAAATAATCAAAGCTAGATTGATTGCTTTCGATTCGGGTAATAAGGAAAAATTTATTCCTCCTACAATTATAAAAGAAAACAATATAAGAATGCTAGTTGGCAAAAAATCCTATATTTTTGAATTAAAAAAGCTAAATAAAGAGAGCCAAAAAGAAATTCTTCAGCTTAACGATGGCTTCAAAGCCCATTATAAAAGAATTGAAGAAACACAGAAAAAAAAGAATTCTAAATAATTTTATTTTGCTTAAGCTAAATAATAAATAACAATTTCAAAAACCAAAAATAGAATTAATGAAACCTAAACTCAAAAACCTAATAACAAGTTTA
>JACETS010000027.1 GCA_013911195.1 Verrucomicrobiales bacterium
CCATATGACTGCGGCAAGAATTTCCAGTGCAAAGAATAAGAACTTTTGGTTTAGACATGTATTTAATCTGTTAAGATGGGCAACACGCAGCTGAGGTGTCCATGGCGTGTAATCTTTTTATATCATTTTTAAATGTCGGATCTTCACTTACTAGGTCCTGTAGACATTTGAGATTTTTTTCGAGAATCGGATGGGTCTTATTTGAGATTTGATAAATCATCCAGTTGGCTCGTCTTTCAGATTCTACTAGGCCATGGGCTTTTAAGTAGGCCAGATGCTTAGATATCTTAACTTGAGTTTCATTTAATATTTCCTGCAGATGACAGACACAAAGAGCGCCATCACTCAGAAGGTTTAGTATTCTGAGCCGAGTTTTATCACATAGACATCGATATACCTGACAAAGTTCTTCGGAGTTCACGAATATATATTCCTTTAAAAGTATATACCTGTAAAGGTATATTATTATTAAAGGTGTGATTTTTGGCCTAATTATGTCTTTAGTAACCAATCATGAAAAAAGTTTTCCATCTTTTCCTCCTCACTTTGGGGGTAAGTATTTCTCTATCTGAAGAAAATCAATTGCCTAATATATTGTTCATACTGGCTGATGACCTTGGTTACGGTGATGTGAGATGCTATAACAGTGAGTCTAAAGTTCCAACACCTCATCTCGATCAATTAGCCGGGGAGGGTATTCTTTTTACGGATGCTCATAGCCCATCAACGGTGTGTACACCAACACGCTATTCAATTTTAACCGGACGCATGGCCTTTAGAACAGGAATGCGAGGCGTGTTTACTGGGGCTGGAGGCCCGTGCATGATTGAAAAAGACAGAATGACCATAGGCGGGATGCTTCAGAACAAAGGGTACACTACTTCGTTGTATGGGAAATGGCATGTTGGAATGACGTTTTTTGATAAAGATGGTAAGCCAATTAATAAAAATGGATTAGAAGCAGTGCAGAGGATTGATTATTCTAGAGCCATTCCTGATTCACCCACTCATCGTGGATTTGATTATTTCTTTGGTAGTGTTTGTTGTCCCACTACTGACTGGCTTTATGCTTTTATTGACGGAGATAGGATTCCTGTTCCTCCTACTAAAATCATAGATCGTAGCCCTCTACCAAAGCACCCCTACTCACAGGATAATAGACCAGGCATGATTGCACCGGGTTATTCAATGGAAGAAATTGATCTTCAGTTTATGGAGAAAAGTTTGTCCTTTCTTGAAGAGCATTCGAAAAAAAGAAAGGAATCTCCTTTTTTTCTTTTTCACTCCGCTCAAGCCGTTCACCTGCCTTCATTTCCTGCGGATCAATTTAAAGGTAAAACAAAGGCCGGGCCTCATGGGGACTTTATATTTGAACTCGATTATATTGTTGGGAAACTCATGGCTGCTCTTGAAAAGCACGGCTTCGCCGATAACACCTTAGTTATTTTTTCCAGTGATAATGGTCCAGAAGTTCCAACGGTACTTTCAATGAGGCAAGATTATAAGCATGATGGAGCAAGGCCTTGGAGGGGAGTCAAAAGAGATAATTGGGAAGGAGGTCATCGTGTGCCTTTTATTGCACGTTGGCCAGGAAAAATTAAGCCTGGCACAAGGAGCTCACAGACTCTTTCACTGACCGATTTGATGGCGACTTTTGCGGCGATCACAAATGTAAAATTACCTCAAGGAGCGGGTGAAGATAGTGTTAATATGCTTCCTGCTCTTATTGGAAGTGATAAAGGCAAATCTATAAGAAAATATACATTGCACCAGACAATTAGTTTAGCATTGGCTATTCGTCGTGGTCCATGGAAATACCTCGATCATAGGGGTTCAGGTGGGAATAATTATGATCGAGCGGGTCGATGGGGAATGAAAAAATTCATAGTCCCGGAGAAGGAGCCTGAGGCTCCTGGGCAATTATATAATTTAGATGCTGATCCCGGAGAAACGAATAATTTATATTTTAAGAGATCTGAGATTGTAAAAGAGCTCAAGAATAAGCTTGAGGAGTTTAAGAAAAGCGGCCGGAGTGCGCCTTTTTTATAAAAACTAAATTCCTAAATATAAATCACGGCCCTTTGCCAAGGCTGTGATTTTTCTATCTGCAACGCTTCTTTTTAACATCCAAAAACCACAATCAGGGTGAATGTACTTTACTCTTCCTTGTCCGAGTTCGGACTCCGCTTTTTCAATTGATTTTGCAATTTCATCTGGAGTCTCGATATGATTGACCTTGATATCGACAACGCCTATTCCAATGCCAATTTCTGGTCTAATTTCCTTTAATGCTTGGAGATCATCCTCAGGCCTGTGAGCAAGCTCTAGAACTAAATGATCACAATGTAGGCTATTAAGAAAATCAATAAGTGGCTTCCATTTACCCAATTGGATCGTTTGGCCTCCATAATTTCCAAAACAAAAATGCACTGCTTTTTGTCCTTCAAAGGCATCAAGTACTCGGTTAATGGCTTCAGCTGCCAGAGGGCCATGTTCTGGGCTTCCAGGAATATTTGCCTCATCAACTTGCAGGCAAGAGCACGGACAATCCTTTACTTGTTCAGCCAATACATCAGCGACAGCTAAGGTGAGTGTATCAAAATCACCATAATGATTATCGAGCAAAGTTCTTGAAAGCATGTAAGGACTGGTGACGGTGAATTTAAAGTCCCCATTAGCAACTGATTTCGCACGAATGCAGTCTTCGATAAGATTAAGAGAACCGCTATGTAAAGATGACCGAACTGCCGCAGCAGGTTTCGCTCTAAAACCCATTTCTTGTTTTGCTCGGAACGCTTCAGTGTCCGTTCTTCCAATTGAGCTGTCGCACCCGCCCATTGGTTTCAAAAAATACTCGATCATACCATTTGTATCAGGATGGTTTATATCAAAACGATATAGTTCACCATCGGTCGGCAAGTCGATACCGTTTGATCTTTGAGTGTCGAAAATGACTCTTGTTGCATCAATCACAGCTTGTTCTGACGGAAAAGCAGCAAGCCATTCCGGTACAGGGTAAGATCCAACGGTTGTGGTAAGTATACTTGGTTTGCTCATGGGAAATAATCTAGTTTAAATCACGTTTAAAACTTTCAATGTGTGAGGGTTCAACCTTTTTGGTTATTTTACTCACAATAATAAAGACTATCACGTTAAAAATAATGGCAAGGCAACCGAGGTCGATGATTCTTTTAAGGTATTGGATTCCTTCTTTATCAGCAAAGATATAAGTAGCAAGAACTACTATTCCTCCTGTGCACATGCCTGCGATGGCTCCATATCGAGTTCCTTTCCGAATGTAAAGAATATCTATTGCAGGTGGAACTAACTGACAGGAAAAAGCCATAGCCAGAAAAAAGAATTCCATAATGGTTTCAAGTAAACCTTCTCCAAATGGAGTATTTTCTCCTAATGAGACGACTAAAAGGGCCAGACCTGTTGCGAAAATAATGACTATTCTTCCCACTAGAGTACGTTTTTTTTCTGATGCATTAGGATTAATAAATCTGTCATAAATGTCTCTTGTAATGACGCCGCCTAATGCATGAAGATTGCTATCAGCAGTACTCATTGAAGCAGCCATAATTGCCACCATGATGACTGAGATTAGAATAATCCCTAAACCTCCAAGCATTTCCGGTAATTGCTCACTAAGCATGAAAACCGCTATTTGAGACGGTTTATTAAGACCTTCAGGTAAATTGCTTGCGATTAATGCCAAATTTGGATCAATGGGAGGATGAACAGCCCGGCCAACTAAACCAACAAGCATAACTCCAAAGAGAAAGCATGAAGGAAGAATGATGGCAAAGATCATGGCGCTTTGTCTTAACGTCCTTGATGATTTAGCAGCATAAAATCGCATCCACTGTGCAGGTTGAACAATACTTGCTAGGGAAGCAAAGAGACAAAAAGTAAGAATCCACCAGGGGTTCCATTTGGATTCCTTGGGATCATGCATGGTTAATTGCTTAGCATCAAGGTCTGCGACTTTACTAAAAAAAGGTTCAATTCCTCCAAGGCTTACGATTACAGCAATGCCGGCCAGTAATGCTCCTGAAAGTAAAAGAATTCCTTGAAGAACATCTGTCCATGCCACTGATCGCATGCCTCCTACAAGTACATAAATCAGAGTAACTACTGAAAGTGCTGCCGCTCCAAGATTGAACATGTCTTCTCCAAAGAGTTGTTGAGCGAGTCCACCCCCTGCTTTGATTTGAATAATGATGTAAGGAAGTACATAGAGCATACCTAAAACTGCTACGACGATTCGTATTCCGGAACCTCCATAGTATCCCGCTATCATGTCACCGGGTGTTACGTAACCTCTGGATTGTCCTAATTTTCTTATTCCATTCCCCAATAAGTAAATAGCGGCACCAGCGACAGGAAGATTGAGTGCGATAAACATTGCGGAAACACCATGTTCGTAAACCATTCCTGGAAAACCTAAAAGAGCGACTCCTGAAAAGAAGGTAGCCATTATAGTTAGAGATGTGACCAAGACTCCTTGTCCGCGGCCGGCTAAGTAATAATCTTCTTCAGTTCCCTTGCTTTTTATATATCCAAATACACCAAGTCCAAAAAGAATAATGAGATAAATGATAAGAACTACAGTTGGAGTATTTCCGAGATCTGCATTGGAAAGTAATAATCTAATACTATCCATTTGGGTCCTCCTTTCTCCAAATCAACATAGCCGCGATAAGAATGACGCCAGCTTCGACCAAAAACCAGAAAACTGCCCAAACGTAGAGTGCTGGCATACCAAACCAAAAATTAGGTTCAGAACCATGTGGATTGATTAGCAAAGATCCCGGCCCTGGTCCCATTACCAAGGCAAATAGAAAAATAACAATCAGCAGAGTTGCTAATTTTCCTCTTTTACTTTCTTTTTTCATTGGCTAGTTATTCCAATCTATCATGAAGCACTTGTCCATTCTCTATTTGCGCCTCACCCTTATTATTTCTAAATAATGTCTATTTCCCTTAACACTGCGCAATTCCGGCATCTTTCAATGAATACACGATTCCCGTTTAAATACGGGATTGCTTCTATGACCAGTCTTCCTCATGTATTTTTATGCGTTGAGGTGGATTTTAGTGGGAAAATAGTCAAAGGAATCTCTTCTGAGGGATTGCCTCCAAAGTGGTTTACTAAAAATCCTGACACCACTTTTGAAGAGGATTTACCTGAAATGATTACCGTGTTGAGTACAGCTCTGGATTTTTCAAAGAAGATTAGAGCTGATACTATTTTTGAATTTTGGGTTGAGTTATATGAGGTTCAGGGACGTTGGGCTAAAGAAGAGAATATTCCACCTTTGCTGGCTCACCTTGGAAGTTCTCTAGTTGAAAGAGCTCTGATTGATGCGTTTTGTCGTGCTTCGAAAAAATCTTTCCATGAAGTTCTACGCAAAAATGATTTAGGTATTCGTTTAGGATATTTTTACGATGAACTGAAGGGTAGTCAGCCTGCTGATTGGTTGCCTGATAAACCTTTGAATCAAATTATCGCACGACATACTGTGGGCCTTGGAGATCCTTTACTTGGATCTGAAATCACTAAAAAGGATCGTTGTCAAGACGGCTTACCGCAAGCACTCGACGAAGTTATTGATGAATATAATATTACTCATTTTAAAATTAAAATTTGTGGTGAAATTGAAACCGATCTTCCCAGGTTAGAATCAATTGCGACACTCCTTAAATCAAAAATAGAAGATTTCAAATTTACTCTTGATGGGAATGAGCAATTCTCATCGATTTCAGAATTTCAAGTGCATTGGGAAAAACTCAAAGAGAACGCTTTGTTAAATTCATTTTTAAATGAGGATAATTTACTTTTCGTAGAGCAACCTCTTCATCGTGATTTTGCATTAAACGATGATGTTGTTCATGAAATAAATAATTGGGATGAATGTCCAGCTATGATAATTGACGAATCTGATGGTGAGCTTATATCTCTTAATCGCGCTTTAGAATTAGGCTATCGAGGAACGAGTCACAAAAACTGTAAGGGTGTTTTTAAGGGTATTGCTAATGCCTGTAAGATTCAGTTCAATAGGGAAAATAAAGAAGGAAAATGGATAATGAGTGGTGAGGATCTTGCTAACGTTGGTCCTGTTGCGCTTCTGAATGATTTAACTGTAATGTCCTCCCTTGGTGTTAATCATGTTGAAAGAAACGGACATCACTATTTTTCAGGTCTTTCAATGTATGACAAAGATCTTCAAAAAAAGATTTGTTTGGCGCACCCTGATCTCTATTCGTTTGGACAATTAGATTTTCCATCTCTTATCATAAAAAACGGCTTAATTTCTTTAGACTCTCTAACTAAAAGTGCTTTTGGTTGTGGATTAGAGATTGATGATGAAAACATCAAAAAGTTTGGTGATTTAGGAATGGTTCCTGAGAATTGGAAATCATAGATTTATCATTTCTGAAATTTTTCTGGCGCATTTATTTGCGAGTTGTCCGTGAAAAATTTAATCACCTCTAAAAGGCTAAAATTTGCGAGTTGTCCAATTTTACTATTCTGTGCTCGCCTCATTTTCACCTTTAAGTGCGGCTTCCAATGCATGCCATGCCAATGTGGCACACTTAATTCTTGCGGGAAATTTACGGACCCCTACTAAAGCTGCCATATCACCGTGCTCAACAAGATCAACTTCTGGTTCTTCATCTCCTGTCAAGAGAGTCTTAGTTTCCTCGATTAATGTTTCAACTTCTTTAGTTTTTTTACCACTTACCATTGTAGTCATTATTGATCCTGAGGCTCGAGAAATAGCACAACCATCCGTCTCACATGCCACTTCATCTAAAGTATCTTCAGATTTTCTAACATAAACTGTGAGTTGATCTCCGCAGAGTGGATTCGACCCCTCTGCACTGCATGTACAAGGATCCAAGGGTTTACTATTTCTAGGCCTTTTGTTATGAGCCAAAATAATTTCCTGATAGAGGTCGCTTAAATCATCCATTCAGTTTTTTCTCAGTTTGCGAAAATATTACTTACTTTTTTAAGAGCATCACCTAATTGGTTGATTTCATCAATAGTGTTATAAAAAGACATTGAAGCTCTCGTCGTCGCACTGACACCTAATCTTTTCATAAGAGGCTGAGCACAGTGATGACCTGCTCTTACGGCTATTGCATTTGTATCAAGAATCGTCGCAATGTCATGCGGGTGAGCAGACTCCATAGTAAATGATATGACTGGTACTTTATTTTTTGCTGTCCCTGTAATCTTTAAAGAGGGGATAGCACTCAGTGTTTCTGTGGCATGTTCTAGCAGAGATGATTCAATTTTATGAATATTATCCCAACCTAATTCTGTTATATATTCGATGGCTTTTTTTAGGCCAATTGCTCCGCTAATGTTTGGTGTTCCTGCCTCGAAACGTTCTGGAGGCGCTCTGAAGGTAGTTCCCTCAAAGCTCACAATATTGATCATGTCTCCACCACCTTGGTAAGGTGGCATTTCTTTGAGTAGTTCGTTTCGTCCGTAGAGAACGCCGATTCCATCAGGCCCAAAGAGTTTATGAGATGAGAAAACGTAAAAATCACAATCAAGATCTTGAACATCGACTGCTTGGTGTGCCACTGCCTGCGCACCATCAAGTAGAACAGGTATGTTTTTAGACTTGAGCGTAGCTATCATTTCTTTGGCAGGATTTATAGTTCCTAACGCATTTGAGACGTGAACAAAAGCAGCCATTTTTGTTCGATCGTTAATCTTTGATTCAAAGTCTTCAAGGTCTATTTCACCTTCATTAGTTATGGCTATAGGAATGACTTTTGCACCGGTGCTTTTGGCAATTATTTGCCAGGGAATAATGTTGGCGTGGTGTTCCATTTCTGTGACGAGTATCTCGTCATCTTTTTGTAAGCGGTTTTTACAAAAACTATGAGCAACAAGGTTCACTGCCTCGGTTGCACCTCTTACAAAAATTATTTCCTTAGCTGAACCAGCGTTAATAAATTTAGCAACCGTTGACCTTGCGTCATCGTAAGCAACGGTAGCATTCATGCTTAGGTGATGTACGCCGCGATGAATGTTAGCATTTTCCTCAGAAAGAAAGTTCGTCACTCGGTCAATTACAGCTTGGGGTTTCTGAGTTGTGGCGGCATTATCAAGATAGACTAGGGGCTTCCCATTTACTTCTTGATTAAGTATTGGGAAATCATCTCTTATTGTTGATGCCTCTTTCATATTTGTTATCTATTTAATCAACCTAACTCTGTATGTATTCAAACGGATTTCTTTGTTTTGCGGTTTTCTATTGTTTGTGATTATTATATTAGAGACTCTAAATTAATATCATGTCAGATTCAAAAGTTCTAATTATAGTTGGTGATGCTAGCGAGACACTAGACACTTTATATCCCTTTTATAGGTTGCAAGAGGATAATTTTCAGCCTGTTGTGGCTGGCCCGGAAAAGAAAAAGTATCAAATGGTTATGCATGAAGTTAAACCAGGATGGACAATTACCAAGGAGTGGGAGGGATACACCATTGACGCTACTATTTCTTTTAAAGACATTAATCCTGAAGATTATTTGGGTATTTTCTTTAGTGGTGGAAGAGCTCCCGAATATATTAGGGATAATCCTGATCTTATTAAAATAACACAATGGTTTTTTGATAATAATAAACCGATTGCAAGTGTCTGTCATGGTGTGGAAATTCCAGCCAGAGCTGATAGGGTGCGTGGTCGAAGAATGGCAACAGTGCCAAAGTGTCAATTTGACTTAGAAGTTTGTGGTGGTGTTTTTGTTGATGAACCTAGTGTAGTCGATGGGAATCTAGTTTCAGGTAGAACATTTCACGATAATGGTCAGTACTTGGGGCCATGGATTAAACTTTTAAAAGATGAAAGAAAAGCACGGGCCTAGATAACTTATTATGACTAATCATTCTAGACGATCTTTTTTTAAATTGCCATTACCCCTAGTTTGTGGGTTTTCCGCAATCTCCTCATTGAGAGCTGAGCTTGAGCAATTGAAAATACGCTATGTTCTCTCATCTGCAATGTACGGTGAGATGAAGCTTGACGATATCTTACCTGAAGTCTCTAAAGCTGGGTGTGAGGCGATTGATATTTGGTGTAAAGTTCATGGTAACCAAAGAGAACAGATTTCAGAAATGGGCTACGCACGTGCAAAAGATCTCTTTGATAAATATAAAGTTAAGCCCGCGGTTTTTACTAGATATCCACTCGGGCCTTTTGGTCTTCAGAACGAGATTAAAACTATTAGTCAATTTTTTGATTCAGAAATTATTGTTTGTGGTACTACTGGATCGCCAGAGCTAAAAGGTGAAGAAGCAAAAAAAGCTGTCCAAATTTTTCTGGAAAAAATGAAGCCACATCTGGCTACTGCTGAAGAACGGGGAGTAAAAATTGCTGTAGAAAACCACAGCAGTCAGTTCTTATATCACCCTGATGCTTTAAGATACTTTGCAGAATTCAACAAGAGTGCGCATCTAGGAGTGGCTTTTGCTCCTCACCATTTACACAAGTTTGCTGACGATATTCCTAATTTGATTAGAGATCTTGGAAGTCAAAATATTCCATTTATGTATTTTCAAGAGCACTCTGTAGGTATGCTTAAGAAGTCCCCCAAAAAAATTGAAATGCAACAAATGCCTGGTTTTGGAGGTGCCTTGAACTACAAGAATATTTTAACTGCTTTGAAAGAAATAAAATATGAAGGATACTGTGAAATATTTATGCATCCTGTTCCTAGAGGAATTCCAATATTACCTGAAAAGTCACAGGTAACTAATGCAATAATCAAAAGTAAAAATTATATTGATTCGTTGATGGATTAATTTTTGACAGTCTGATCGTCTTGTTTCGATTTTCTTGGAAGAACAGTCACAATTTTTCCTGAATCAGGACTCCATATTTCCATGCCCTCAGGAGTTTTAAAAGGTTCTTCATCGTTAATAACTTTTGAATTTTTGATGTTATCGACTTTCACGCTTCTGACCGTAATTTTTTCTTCACTTACTACCATCCAGTTAACCTGATTGAAGCTGGCAGATGCTCTGGTCCATTGCTTGTCATCGTCATTTTTCCTGAGAGGCGCTCCCCAGCATCCTTCTCCTATAAAGGTAATGCCATTCTCATCGTCTCTGAGAAATCCTTGATCGCTGCCCTCCTCTTTGGAAGGACGCACTGGCCATGTCCTTTTGACAACGTGGCTATCACATTCAATGACAAGATTCATTCCATTATCATAAAATGCTTTTGCCCAGGCGTCATATTGTGAATTCTGTTCTGCCTTTCCTTTGTGGTGTGGTCTGAAAGGATGATGGTAGTGTGCGATTTTCCATTTGTAACCTTTATTAATATTAAGATCATTTTTTAGCCATTTCCCTTGGTCTCCAGCCCTCACAATACAACTGTTAAGTGTGTACACTCTTAGGAAATTATCACCAATACCAAATGCGTAGTAATCTCCAGGGTGGGGGGTATCAAATAATTGATGGATGTCGGATGCACCCTCGTGGTTTCCACGAGCTGCGACGATTGGTATCATTCGGCCATCCTTTCCAGTCGTAAGTTGCCAGTCATCAAGCCAGTTAGACCAGTTTTTATTTGTTGGTGTGGATATCATATCTCCACCGAAGCATACGAATAGGGGCCTTATTTTTGCTACTGCTCTGTTGGCATTTTGTCTGGCTGCTTGGTTGTTTCTACTATCACCTCCCGCCACAAAAGAAAAATTTTCATTGCCTTTGCTAGCAGTCTTGAAGGTGAATTGCCTACTCTCAGAATTGTCATCTCTAATTACAAATGCGTATTCCGTATTAGGTTTAAGTCCGGTTAGTCTGGCAAACCTACTTTTGAGATCGAGGAATAAAGTTTTCCTATGAACTTCTTGTTGTAATGGATAGTCTTCTCCATCTTTAAGTTGGGATACTTCTCCATAGTGAACTTTAGCTCCTAAGCCATCAATTTTACACCAAGCTATTGTAATGGAAGAGTGTGGGTTTGAATTCCAGATAAGTCGGTATTTATCTGTTTTTGCTAATGCTTTAAAACTAAAGATAAGAACAAAAATAATGAGGTAGAGGGATTTCATTTATTATTTTTTTTGAGGTGCATGTTAAGATGATCGCTTTTTATCTTTAGTGCAAGTAATAGACACACAGGAATCATAAAATGAGGCGCTCTATAAAGCATTTCAGGAATCCAAATGTTCAAACTTTCAACAATTTCGTAACTATCAAATCGAGACCATGGGCGAGCCATTGCGGTCAATGAGCCCCAAATTAACATGTATAAAAGTCCAATATTTCTAGGAGTTCCTTTACAGAAAATGAGTGCTGCTGATATGAAATCAAGGATTCCTGCAATTACAAGAATTGAATTGGCGAGGGATTCTTGATCAATGCCCAACGAAAGCATAACCATTTCCGTAAAATGACCGGGTCGAGCATGGTCAAAAACTATCATTTCATGTCTGAAATTGATTGCAAATAAACCATGAAATATAAATGCGAAAGCAATGCTGACCCTCGCAATAATTAACGACATGCCTTTTATGCTTTTGTCTCTAGCAATGAAAAATATGATCAGAGGCATACAAAATTGTGAAGCATGCTCAAGAAGGTTTCCTATTCCGACTCTGCTATCGAGATATTTCAATACTGCCAGAAATAAAAGATTCATTGAAATGATAATGTATATGTAATTAAACCATTTTTTTTGTGATCTAATTAGGATGGTGACCGCGAAAAGAATAAATAAAATTCCCTGGGCCTTGATGAGGTTACTGATAGCATCGCCCACTTCCAAAGAAGTAACCCAACTGTTCCAATCTTCTCCGGTGATTGACGTGATTAATCCTGACATTAACTCTTCATCCCACAAAAGTGCAGTCAAAGGCATTTTTCCATTGAGACATACCCAACCATGACCAATCAACATTATAGCGCAGGAAATCCTGAATACGATTTCGATAGTATTAATTGTAGGGGTGATCTTACTTAAAATTTTTTGCACGGTATTGATTTTTGACCTGTCTCGTAAATGGATGTAATAATTGATTGTGTCAAATGCTAGACACCTGCTTTTTTTCGATAGTGATTGTCCATTTTGTCAATTACAGATAAGGCTTTTATCTAAATTAGACTGGTTTAATAAAGTAGAATTCACTCCATTAAAGGAATTCAGTGAAAGTATTTCAGGTGTTCATATCGAGGAAAATGAACTAAATCAAGCAATTCACTGCGTTACTCCTGAAAAAACTATTTTTAAAGGGCCTCAAGCTATAAGGTTTTTGGGAATGAGAATGCCATTATTAATCCCAATGTCTCTATTGATGTGGCTACCGGGCATGATGTTTTTTGCAGAAAAAATCTACAACGCTATCAGTAAAAATCGCTATTTCTTAAGTAAGTTTATTGGGTGTAAAGATTCTTGTGCTGTGGATGATTCTAAAAATTAAAATAAAAAAATAAAGGTCTCATTGACGTTAGATCCTAAAATATTCATGCTTTAAGCACCAATGAGTTTTAGATCTATTATAACCCTTACTTGTTTCTTTTTTGTTAACCCTTTATTTGCCAATGAAGTCATTGATAAAAGTTCTATTAAAAAAATATCTAATGTTCTTAAAGAGTCTTTAAAGAGTGCTGGGGATAACTCTAAAGAGTTGCTTAAAGCTATTTCAGAACTAAATGGTGAAAGGGCAGAGAGTTTGGTTTTTTTAATCAAGCACATGCCTGAGAGGGACCTTAAGAATCTTAGTTCAGAGTATTTAATTGAAAATGTAAATTACGCTTTTAAGGCTCGTGAAGAATCAGAATGGGCTAAGTCAGTTCCAAAACATATTTTTTTAAATGACGTTCTTCCCTATGCGAGCATCAATGAAAGAAGAGATCGATGGCGAAAAGATTTTCATGCTCGATTTTCTCCTCTTGTAAAAAAATGTAAAAGTTTAGAACAGGCAGCGCAGATTCTTAACAAGGAAATGTGGAAAATGATAAATGTTAAGTATCATGCTCGCAAACGTCCTAAGCCCGATCAAAGTCCTTATGAGTCAATAGATGCTGGATTTGCATCATGTACTGGTTTGTCAGTTTTACTTATTGATGCATGTCGATCAGTTGGGGTTCCTGCTCGTTTTGTGGGAACACCGATGTGGTCCAATAAACGCGGTAATCATAGTTGGGTGGAAGTTTGGGATGGTAACAACTGGAAGTTTACTGGTGCATGTGAGTACAGTGCTGCTGGTTTGGGGCATGCTTGGTTTAAGGGGGATGCATCCAAAGCAATAAGGGATGATCCTCGTCATGCTATATATGCTTCTAGCTGGAAAAAAACTGACACAAATTTCCCCCTCATTTGGGACTTGGGAATTAATTACGTTTCCGCCGAAAACGTTACTGACAATTATACAGTCAAGACTAGTAAGAGAGTATTCATTCAGTTATTTAATAAAAAAGGAGGTGATCGAGTTGCTGCTCCTGTGGAGGTTTGGAAAAATGGATTAAAGTTAGCCGATGGAGAAACTCGCAATGAAAATAATGATACTAACGATATGTTGGCTTTATCCCTCAAAAAAGGGGATGATTATGAATTAAGAATTATCTCTGAAAAATCTGAGTTATTACTTCGGCCTTTTGCGGTGAGTGGAAGAGATGATGAACAAATATTCTTTTATCTTAAAGAGTGAAGCGCATTCTCGAAATATGTTGCACTTCATTGGAAGATGCTAAAATTGCATCTGATAATGGAGCTAACAGAATTGAGTTGTGTGAAGATCTTGAGGTTGGTGGAGTTACACCAAATTTAAAATTATTAGAATCTGTTTTAAACAATATAGATTTGCCTGTTTTTGTTTTAGTTCGTCCCAGAGCAGGGCATTTTTTTTATAAGGATGATGAATTAGATATTATGCTTGCTTCCATAAAAGATGTAAAAAATCTAGGAGCCAAAGGAATTGTTTCTGGAGCCTTAAATGCAGATAAAACTATTGATTCTGAAGCTACTCTAAAATTAATTAATGCCTCTGGAAAACTGCCCTTTACATTTCACCGAGCCTTTGATGAATGCGAGGAAGTGGAGGCCTCAATGAAATTGTTACGATCTCTAGAAGTTGATCGTATTTTAAGTTCGGCAGGACTAACCAAAGCGAGTGATGACCCTGAAAAGATTTCAAAAATCGTGAGATTATCACAACCAAAACCAAGTATAATTTGTTGTGGAGGAATTCGTTCTTCGAACATTAAGAATCTTATAAATATTCCTAAATTAGTTGAATTTCATTCTGCTGCTTCATCGAACATCAAGGGTGTAGACCCAAAGGAAGTGCATTCAATTCGCAGTCAGATAGATAAAGAGATAGAATTATGAAAATTCTGTTTCTAGAATAAAAATAATTACTTCATTAAAGAATATAGATTAGAAAATAAAATATATGAATAGGCGTCGACTTGGGAAAAGTGGGATTACAGTATCAGAGATATGCTTAGGTACAATGACATTTGGCCTACAGTCTGATGAGAAAGAGTCATTTGCTATAATGGATAAAGCTTATGAATCTGGGGTGAATTTTATGGATACCGCGGAAATATATCCTGTCCCTCCCTCAGCTGATCATTTTGGAATTACTGAAGAGATTGTTGGAAAATGGATTAAACATAAGCCTAGGGAATCTTTAATTATTGCGACAAAAGTGACTGGTCCTGGTCATGGATGGTTTACTCCTCCTGTTAGAAGTGGAATGACCTCGCTTGATCGTCATCATATTCATATGGCTGTTGAGGGAAGTCTCAAAAGGATGGGAACCGATTATATTGATCTTTATCAGACTCACTGGCCGGATCACGGAATGCATCCTGAGGAAACTCTCACAGCTTTAACTAAATTAGTCGATGAAGGAAAAATTAGGGCTTTTGGATGTTCCAACGAGACCAGTTGGGGGTTGATGAAAGGTCTATGGACCTCAGATAAGGGTAATCTAAATAGATACGAAACTGTTCAGAATAATTTTTCGATATTAAATCGCCGTTGTGAGAGCGAGTTGGCTCAGGTTTGTAGAAAGGAAAACGTTAGCCTTCTTCCTTACTCGCCCTTAGCTGGTGGAGTGCTTTGTGGCAAATATCAGTCCGGAGCCTTGCCAAAAGGGGCTAGATTTACTGATTACCTTTCCAATGGAGGTGATCGACAAAAAAAAATGGCAGCTCGGTTTATTAATCCAAGAACCGTTGAAGTGACTGGGCAACTTATAAAAATTGCAAAAGAATTAGGGATGAGCGTTACGACTCTTGCTACTATTTGGAGTAAGCAGCATGATTTTGTAGCATCAACTATTATTGGAGCATCTGAAGTTTCTCAGCTTAATGAAACATTGGCTGCTGCGGGTAATGATCTTGAGCCTGAAATAATTGATCAAATCGATTTATTAGAGGAAAAGTATCCCAGGAGCTTTGGCGAAGATGGCCTTCGTAACCTTTAGAAAGATATTGATTTAAATAAAATAAATCCGCATATTTTATGCGGCGTCTTTCTTAGTTTTCTTTCGCACTACAGGTCCTTTTTTACCCTCAACGACAGTTCGGTTGATGGTAATTTTCTTGATGTCTTTATTGCTTGGTAATTCATACATTATATCAAGCATGAGTTTTTCAAAAATTGATCGAAGGGCCCTTGCGCCCGTTCCTCTTTTGACCGCCAGCTCTGCGAGTGCTTCTAGGGCATCCTTAGTCAAACTAAGTTCAGCGCCTTCTAGTGCGATAAGCTTTTGATACTGCTTGACCATTGCGTTTTTGGGTTCAGTAAGAATTTTAACTAACTGTTCAGTGCTCAATTCTTCTAAACTCGAGATAATTGGCAAACGGCCTACGAATTCAGGTATAAGACCAAATCCTAATAAGTCTTCTGGCTCTGAAAGTTTTAAGATTTCATTTTTGGTCTGCTTCTCTTCGTTTATTTCACTCTCACTTGTTTTAAATCCCATTACCCCTTTGCCAAGGCGTCTTCTTATCATATCTTCGAGACCAACAAATGCTCCGCCGCAAATAAAAAGTATTTTTTCTGTATTTACCTGAATATAATCTTGCTGTGGATGTTTTCTTCCTCCTTGTGGGGGTACATTGCAAACAGTGCCTTCAAGAATTTTTAATAGAGCCTGCTGTACTCCCTCACCAGAAACATCACGAGTAATACTGACGTTTTCAGTTTTGCGACCAATTTTATCAATCTCATCGATATAGATTATTCCGAGTTCAGCTTTACTTACATCGTTGTCTGCCGTTTGAAGAAGTCTCAGAATGATATTCTCAACATCCTCCCCAACATAGCCAGCTTCAGTAAGCGTCGTTGCATCTGCTATGCAGAATGGAACATTAAGAATTTTGGCAAGAGTTCTTGCAAGTAAAGTTTTCCCTGAACCGGTAGGACCTAGAAGAAGTACATTACTTTTCTCGAGTTCTACCTTGGAAAGTTTGGAGAATTGATTGTTTTTTAAGGCTTTTGATCTTGATTTATCAAGTTCCCCTCGATCATGAAGGATTCGTTTATAATGATTATGAACTGCAACAGAAAGAACCTTTTTTGCATGATCTTGTCCGATCACATATTCGTCTAGTTGCTCACAAATCGTTACGGGATCCGGTACTTTGAGGCTGGAGTTTTGTTCTGAAACATCCTTAATTTCTCCGTCAAGTCCTTCAGTGAGTTCTTTGTCCAGAATGTTTTTACAAACAACAATACAACTATCACAGATATAAACTCCAGGTCCTGCAATGAGCTTACGGACTTCAGAATGGCTCTTTCCACAAAAAGAGCACATTGTTAGATTTGAAGCCCTAGCCATAATTAAAGTATATTATTACCTGTTAGTTTTATCACTGATTACTCTTTAGATTTCCCGCTGTCTGGTAAATCTTTTTTGTTTTCAAGAACGTGATCAACGAGGCCATAAGCCGCGGCCTCTTTAGCGGTCATCCAGTGATCACGGTCAGCATCTTTTTCAACCTGCTTCTCTGTTTTTCCTGTGTGCTTTGCTAAAATTTTGTTAAGCCTTTTCTTTAAGGAGTACATGTGTTCAACGGTTCGCTCAACATCAGACGCCGTTCCACTCGCTCCACCTGATACTTGATGGATCATGATGTCTGAATTTGGTAGGGCATACCTTTTCCCAGCAGTGCCTGCACTTAGAAGGACAGCGCCCATGCTGGCACACATTCCAATGCAGTATGTGTTAATGTCGCAAGTGACAAATTGCATGGTATCATAAATCGCTAAACCAGCAGAAACAGAACCCCCTGGTGAATTAATATACATATTAATGTCTTTCTGAGGGTCTTGCATTTGCAGGAATAGTAGTTGGGCAATTACTGAATTTGAAATTTGATTGTAAGGATCAATTTCACTTCCAATAAAAACTATTCTGTCTTTTAGAAGGCGAGAGTAAATATCGTAAGCTCTTTCAACTCTACCTTCTGATTCTATGACTGTTGGTATGACCATGTTGCGTATTGCTTTAGGGTTGTTTGAATTGATCGATGATGTAGGAAAATCTGACATATAATTTTAAAGGGAATCTTTATTTTTTGATTAAACCTCAATCACTGGGATTAACAGGATTGCATTAATAATACAACGTACCTCAAGTTTTGTGGTTTTACAGTTATGTGTTAATTTATTTCTGTTCAAATTCCTCTGGATCAACCTCTTTAATTACTGCAGATTCACGTAGGAATTCTAGTGTTTTTTGAATTTTTAATCCATTAATGATCCTCCCGAATCCATTTTTCTTTTGCAGTTGTTTGGTTAGGTTTTTGACTGAAGTATTTTGTCTTGCTGCTATTTGATCAACGCGATTAAGAACTTCTTCTTGGCTTACCTCAATTTTTTCTTTGTCTGCAATCTGCTCAAGAATAAAGCTTGTTTTGACGCTGTTATTGGCTTGCTCACCAGCTGATTCAATAATTTGATCCTGATGTTCAACCAGTTCCTCCTCTGAAACGCCGCGTTCAGTATTTGAGGTGAAAATATCATTTACCCTACTTTGGGTTTCTCTCATTACAATTTCTTGAGGCAGTTCAAATTCTAATTCGGAATTTATTTTCGATAGTATTTGATTGGTTACCATTTCCTGTCTGTAACCTTTGCGCTGTTCTTGCATTTGTTCTGTTAGGGTCTCTTTCAATTGGTCTAGAGATTTTCCAGGTTCAATTTTCTCCGCAAACTCATCATCGAGTTTCGGTAATTTCTGTTCTTTGATACCAACGATTTCAACCTCATAATCTAGGCTTTGTCCTCTAAGTTCTTCAGCATCGTAATCATCAGGAATAGTGACGTTTATGCTCTTCGTATCGTTCTCTTTGAGATCTAATAGAGGTTCACAAAAACCGGGTAGAAAAGAATTATCATCCATCTTTAACCAAAAACCTGTATTTTGAGCCAAAGTTGCCGGGGCTAATGGTAAAACCTCGCCGACTGGTTTGTCTTCTATAGAACCTTTATAATTTATTACTACGAAGTCACCCATCTTAATCCCTCGACTTTCAACATCTTCATAATCGGCAAACCGTTCTCTGATTTGATTTAAAGATTCCTCTAGTTGTTCATCTGTAACATCAATTTTTGGAACGGTTACTTCAATTCCTTTGTAGTCGGTCAGTTCAAAATCAGGAGCTACCACAAGTTCTATAGTTGCCGAATAGGTCCCATCACTATTGTGGGATTGATCTCGAATTTCTTTGATACTTAGGATATCAATATCATTTTCATCATTATTTTTTTGGATAGCTTTTCTAACTATTCGATCCTCAAACTCACTTTCTATTTCTGACTTGAATCTTTTTTCAATTACGTTTGCAGGAGTTTTACCTGGTCTGAAGCCTGGTATTTTGGCCTGTTTTGAAAATAGTTTAATAATCTGCTTTCGTTCTGCTTGATTGTCCTCAGAAGGAATTTCAATTCTAATTAACGCTTTGCAGTCTGGTAATTTTTCGAGGTTAATAATCATCGGGCGGGAAGTCTAAGGAGAATTTAGAAAATCGCAATAAACAAAGGCTTTTTTTGCATAAAACTTATTAGCCAATAATATGCCATTTTAAAGTAATGGCATGCACTAGTTTTAGTAAATAAAGCTAAATTTAAACCTATATTTTTATACTAAAGTAAATAAATGAT
>JACETS010000028.1 GCA_013911195.1 Verrucomicrobiales bacterium
ACTCCATTATAAGGTTTCTTTAAGATTTGCGACCATTTTTTCACCTCTCCTTTAGAGACTTTGATGGAGGCATAAAAGTAATAATCAGATGGACCGATTCTACCATCACCGATTTTAGTTTCAATATAATGAGCATCCAAAATTTTCGATGGTACTGATGAAATAGGTCCAATAATTTTTTTCATTGTACTAATTCTCTCCTGTAAATTTTCTCCAGAAGAATCCAGGACAATACCCTCTGAGGATCGACAGAAAGAGAGACTCAAAACCATTACAGCAATGATGAATTTAGTGACAGCATTCATTTTCGAATGAACCTAGGATTTTCTTTTTTATTGTACTTAAGGCTTCAAAGTCAAAGCAATCAAAACTACAATCAAGGTCACAAGTAAACTAATCACGATGACCTCGTAATTGAGCACACGATTAGATCCACAATAACGACATCTCTTACAATCTTTCTCCAAGACATTGCCACATTTGCCACACTTTTGCAGATAGAGACTCATTATTTCTATGAATAGATGTTAATTATAATCAAAATCTGCTTAGAAAACAATCGATATATTTCAATATCGAAATTTAATTAACCCCTTTATGGGGCCAATATCAAATCTATTCCTTTAGGCAGTAATCAGCTGACCAAGGTGGCTTTTAACGGCACTTGCCAATCCCTCAACATTATATCCACCCTCGAGCATTGAAACCAACCTTCCCTCGCAGTGTTCGTAGGCGATATCCAAGAGTATTTTCGTCAGCTCTTTAAATTCATTATCTGTTAGAGTAAAGTGACCTAAAGGGTCGCCTACTCTCGAATCAAAACCTGCGGAGATGAGAATAAGGTCAGGTTTGAATTTCTTCATTGCAGTGGAAAAATCTTCACGAAAACATGAACCGATTTGTTTAAAACCAGATCCTGAAGGTAATGGACGATTCATAGTTGATCCTTCTCCTTTCCCTTCACCAGTTTCATTAATTGCACCGGTTCCCGGGTACCATGGAGATTGATGGGTACTAAAATAAAAAACTGATTGATCATTATAGAAAATATCTTGAGTACCATTCCCATGATGAACATCCCAATCAATGATTGCTACTCTATCTAATCCAAACTTTATCTGAGCGTACTTAGCAGCAACAGCAACATTATTGAAAATACAAAACCCCATACCTCTATCTGCGGTGGCATGATGACCCGGTGGACGAATTGCACAAAACCCATTTTTAGACTCACCTTTAAGAACTAAATCAACAGCTTCAAGAACAGACCCTGTTGCATATGTGGCCACTTCCAGTGAATCTCGGCATATACTCGTATCACCAGTACTCAATTCACTTTTACCCTCACCAATTTCGGTCTTCACAATTTCTAGGTACTTGTCCGTATGACAGCCAAGTATTTCAGAATCAGTGGCTTTCCTAATTTTAATCTTTTTGCACTTTTTAAAGTAATCGCTACCTTTGAGAACCTTGCTAATCTCCTTGTAGCGAGCAACTGATTCTGGGTGACCAGGACCAGGATCGTGGCGTTCAAATACCGAATCCAGTAAAAGTGCTGTATTTGACATAGCTTAATAATAAATCAAAGAGGGCCAATAAACCAGAATCATTAATTGTTAAAATAGAATTGCTTGCGAAGAGTCCCCTTAAAATGAATATTACGTCGATATAAAAGAAAGTGGAAAAACAAAAAAAACAACTTCGCATTGGACTTGCCGGCTTAGGTAATGTCGGAGCAGGCGTATATAAAAATTTAGATAAAAATCAATTTCTGCTTAATGAAAGAACCGGAACGGAGCTCATAGTAAAAAAGATAGCAGTCCGTAACCCTGATCGAAAAAGAGACGTCGAAGTCCCTTCTGAAATATTAACCACTAGCTGGCAGGACCTGGTTAATGACCCTGAAATCGACATTATTGTCGAATTGATCGGAGGAGTTGATGAAGCTTTTAATTTAATTGCAGCCGCACTGGAAGCGAATAAGGTCGTAGTCACTGGCAATAAAGCAGTGCTTGCTGAAAGAGGAAAAGAACTCATTGAAATTTCAGAAAAACAAAATACTCCACTCTATTGTGAAGCTGCCGTTGCCGGTGGAATACCAATAATAAAAGCCGTCAAGGAAGCTCTAATTGGCAATCGGATCACAGCAATATTTGGTATTATTAATGGTACCTCTAATTACATCCTCACAAGGATGACTAATGCAGGAATTACATTTAAAGACGCATTGGCCGAGGCCTCAGAAAAAGGTTATGCTGAGGCTGATCCATCATTAGACATCAATGGATGGGATGCTGGGCACAAAGCCATTATTCTAGGCTGGCTTTCGTATGGACATTGGCTTAGGTCAGAGGAGGTTTCGGTTGAAGGAATAGAAACGATTTCTTTAGATGATGTATCATTCGCAAATGATCTCGGCTACGAAATAAAATTGTTGGGAGTAATACGCCAATCAGAAAATGATCACCGAATAGAAGTAAGAGTTTCACCAACATTAATTCCGAGAGGACACATTCTTTCATCAGTCGATGGCGTATTTAACGCGATCGCGGTTCATGGTGATGTAGTGGGTGAGACTTTATTCTATGGCAGCGGTGCCGGCCAAGATGCCACATCAAGTGCGGTAATTAGCGACCTTGCCGATGCTGCCGAAAATATACACAATGAAGTCGGTTGCACTGGATTTGTACCTAAAGGAGATTTCGGTGAAGCTCTTCCTCTCAGTGAAACTCTGTCCCAATATTATCTTAGGTTAAGTGTTGCTGATCAACCAGGCGTGCTAGGTCAAATAGCAGATATTACTGGGAAAAATAACGTGGGAATCCTTTCTGTAATACAGCCAGAACCAGAATCATCATCAGAACACATCCCACTAGTACTATTATTACATGACGCTAGTTACGGCACTGTACAGAATGCGCTGCATGCTATCCTAGCTCTTGATAGCGTCGACTCAAAACATACACTATTGCGTGTTGAAACTCTTAAAAATTAGGAATTTTTGCGATTTTTATCGACCAGAGGCATTGCCACCCCACTTGAGTTTGCTGACGCTTTTGCTGCCGGATTAGCACCTGATGGAGGACTTTATGTTCCAGAGAAGCTCCCAAATATTGAGACACTTATAGGTAATAGCGAATTAGGCTATCCAGAATTAGCTGCAGATTTTTTCAAACTTTTTGACAATGATCACAGCAGTGAAAAAATCGATCAACTAGTTGAAAAGTCTTATTCAACTTTTGACAACCCTCATAACGCAGCACCACTTGTTCAAATAGGAAAAAATACTTTTGTTCTAGAGCTTTTTCATGGTCCTACTTTTGCATTTAAAGATTTTGGTCTTCAATTAGTAGGCAATATGTTTGAGGAACAAATCGCTTTGACGGGTGAATCAATCAACGTTCTAGGAGCAACCTCAGGAGATACAGGCTCTGCAGCAATTCATGGCCTTAGTAACAAAAAGGGAGCAAGGGTCTTTATACTTTATCCAGAGGGCAGAATCTCAGACATACAGGAACGGCAAATGACTTGCACCGGTGCTGAAAACATTTTTCCAATAGCCATTAACGGATCTTTTGATGACGCTCAAAGAATCGTTAAGGACCTTTTTGCGGATCTTGAGTTCAAGAGAAAAGCTCGGCTCTCTGCAGTGAACTCAATTAATCTCGCCAGAATCCTAGCTCAGTCAGTTTACTACATTCATGCATACAACCAATTACAGCAAGACCAACGAGAGAACATAAGATTCATAGTACCCACCGGAAACTTTGGTAATATACTTGCTGGATGGATGGCAAATCGTATGGGGCTACCGGCCAAAGGTTTTACTGTTGCCACCAATCAAAACGATCTTCTTTTTCGTCTTTTCAATGAAGGTTTATACCAACCAAGCACGGTAAAACCATCCTTGGCCCCTTCGATGGATATTCAGGTTGCCTCAAACTTTGAAAGATTTCTTTACTATCATCTAATTGGAGATGGCAAAAAAACATCTCAATTGATGCAACAAATTAAAGAAGGGCGTGAAGTCTTGGTTCCGGATTTTGATCCAGGCTTATTTTCTGCATCTCGAACAAGTGATGTTGGCATAAAAGAAAATATTCGCTACTCGAAGGAAAAATTTGATTATGTTCCTGATCCGCACACGGCGTGCTGCTTTAATAATATTTCACCTGATGAGACGTCAATTATATTAGCCACTGCTCATCCTGCTAAATTTCCAGACACAATTATGGAATCCATTGGCGAGAGCCCAAAACATGATGATCTCGAAAAATTAAAAGAACTAAATCCCGAAAAAGCCAGTTTGGATGCAGAAACTTCTGTAATAAGGGATTATCTAGAGTCTAATATTCTAGTTTAATTTAATTTTTCAGTTTTAAGTTCTTGAACTATACAAAATAGTCTCCATCTGTTTCTAACCAAGTTTTTATCAATTGTCACTTATCGTACAGAAATATGGCGGGACTTCAGTTGGAAGCACTGAAAGAATTCATAACGTCGCTAAAAGAATTCTTGAGACTCAAAGAGCCGGGAATCAAGTCGTTGCTGTGGTATCAGCAATGGCTGGAGTGACGAACAAGCTCATTGAGATGGCGAGTGAAGTATCCGGTGATAATGAACCTACAGAACGTGAAATGGACGTTCTTTTATCAACTGGAGAACAAACCACCATAGCTCTCACTTCAATGGCTATTAATGCACTCGGAGGGAAAGCAATCTCTCTGACCGGCGCTCAAGCAGGCATCGTCACCGATGGAGAGCATACCAAGGCAAGAATCTCGAATATTTCTCCAGATGAAGTTCATAGACTTCTAGATGAAGATCATATTGTCATATTGGCAGGGTTTCAGGGAAGTAGTCCTGATGGACGAATCACGACGCTTGGGAGAGGAGGATCTGATCTAACCGCAATTGCAATGGCGGCAGCCATTGATGCCGATCTTTGCCAGATACTTACTGACGTGGATGGTGTCTACACTTGTGATCCAAGGGTTGTAAAAAACGCCAAAAAAATTAATGAAATTTCGTACGATGAAATGTTAGAAATGGCTTCCTCGGGCTCCAAAGTTATGCAATCAAGGTCCGTGGAGTTTGCCAAAAAATTCGGTGTAAAATTTGAAGTTAAAAGCAGTCTAAACAATAACCCAGGAACTATCGTGACAGAAGAACATCCTAATATGGAATCAGTCGTTGTACGCGGAATAAGCATTGAAAAAGAACAAGCGAAAGTAACCATCGAAAACGTCTCTGATGAGCCCGGTGTCGCTGCAAAAATATTTCAAGCTATTTCAGAATCAGGAGTCATAATCGATATGATTGTACAAAACGTATCTAAAACGAATCATACTGACATATCATTCACACTTCACAGATCCGATCTGAAAAAAGCCAAGCAAACTATCGAGTCTATTCTTAATGGACTTAGCGATTCAGCCTCTATGGAAACAACGGATGGAATCGGTAAATTAAGCGTTGTGGGAATCGGAATGCGGTCTCATTCAGGTGTCGCTGCGCAAATGTTTGAAGCTTTAGCTAAGGGTAGTATCAACATTCAAATGATTTCTACTTCGGAAATAAAAACGGCAGTTATTATTCAAGAGGAAGATTTAGAAAAAGCGGCTAATATTGTACACGAAGCGTTTAATCTTTAATCGATCAAAACTTAATTTTAACTGGAATCAATCATTGATATTTAATTTAACATCTTGGGGTAAAAGCATTTCAATTATTAGTTTCTCACTAATTATCTTTTGCTGTTCAGGTTTTGCTAAAAAAAAGGAGCGCTATCTACCTGAACCTTCAAAAAGAGACACTGAAACCATATTAGGGATACAAATCTTTCTTGATGAGAGTAATTTCGGGCCTGGTAAAATTGACGGTCAAATGGGTCAATTTACAAGAAAAGCAGTAGCCCATTATAACTTTTCAAAGGGAATTAGTTACGATAATTATTACGAAGTTATTCAAGGCTCCAAAACCAATATTACAGAACTATTTACGACTTATACTATTGAAGACAAGGATTTCACTTATGTCGGTGAGGTTTCCTTAGAGCCTGAAGAGCAATCAAAAATTGAGTATATGTATTATCGCTCAATTTTAGAATTTGTAGCCGAGCGTTTTCATTCCGATGAAAAATTCCTAATAAAAATTAATCCAGAAGTTGAATGGGACGAGGTGAAGGTTGGTACTGAAATAAAAGTCCCCAATGTGACCCCTTTTGAAATTGAAAAACTGGGAGTCGACAAATCATTTAGAAAAGATCGTAAACTTAGTAATCGGTTGGTGATAGTGGATACTAACCAAAAATTAGTAGCAATATGGGAGAAGAAAAAAATATTAGCCACTTTTCCAATTACACCTGGCCAAGAAAAATTTATTCATCGAGGAAACTGGGTAATTCAAAATATGATAACTACGCCAACTTTTCGTTGGGACCAAAGCATGCTTGATACAGGTAAAAGAAGCAATAAAGCTTTTATGCTCCCGCCAGGACCTAACAGCCCAATAGGTATTTTTTGGGCAGGTCTCAGTAAAGCCGGAATTGGCCTTCATGGAACAGCAAGCCCTCATACAATTGGCAGATCAAGAAGTGCTGGATGCGTAAGACTTGCTAACTGGGATGTGGTTAGACTTTCCGATTTGGTTAGACCTGGGGCTCAAGTTGAGATGCGTTAAGAATCATCCTCTCTTTCTCCAAGGTTGCGACTTATTTGAAACGGGCCTTCTTTGCTTTTGAGATAAGTTATCACTGTTCTTGGCAAACTGATACCAAAGAACAGCTAACTCCTTTGTAAGAGCTGGTTGAGTTTTGGATAGATCATTAAGTTCTGTCCGGTCTTTATCCATATCATAAAGCTCCCATGGCCCTCCTCTAGCTGAAACAACTTTCCATTTGCCCTTGCGAATAGCCCTATTATTTCCAAAATGAAAATAAAGAAAATCATGACTCTCATCAGGTTGTTTTTTTAGAGTAGAAACAAAAGATTTACCCATTAATTTTGCCTTACCTTCACCAGTGTACTTGGCATCTGCTAATTCCAAGCAAGTCGGCATAAAATCAACCAAATGGCCAACACGATCTGAAATAGAACCTTTATCAAGTTTGATGCCTTTAGGCCAATGAACGATCAAGGGGCTACTAATGCCCCCCTCATGTTGATTTTGCTTATACCATCTAAAAGGAGTATTACCAGCATGTGCCCATCCAGTATCATAGGTCCAATAACTTTCTGGGTCCCATGGCATTTTTTCGGCACCCTGAGTTCTCTCAAAAGGACATGCTCCATTATCAGAACAAAACATTAATATTGTATTATCAAAAATATTTTTTTCTTTAAGTGCTTCCACCAACTTTCCAATTCCTTGATCCATACGGTCAACCATTCCTGCATAGGCAGCCATTCTAAAATCTTCCCAATCTTTTTCTTTTTCATTAAGTGATTCCCATTTGCGCACATTTTCTGGCGCTGGACTAAGGGCCCAATCTTTTTGTATTAGACCCATTTTAATTTGTCTTGAGTAACGTTGTTTACGGAGTTCATTCCATCCTTTCTTATACTTGCCTCTGTACTTCATTACTTCCTCTTTGGGAGCATGTAGCGGATAATGAGGTGCATTGTAAGCAAGATATAAAAAGAATGGTTTTTTCTTTTCCTCTTCCAAAGTCTCATTAATAAAACGAATGGCATAATCAGTTTTGGTATCTGTAGTATAAAATCCGCTCTTAGGGACTTCATACTTTTTTCCATTCAACCGAAAGGTTTGATCTCCAGTAAAAAAGTTAGTAGCTCCACTCAGATGTCCAAAGTACTTTTCGAATCCCTTATCAGTTGGTTCTCTATCAAGATGCCATTTTCCGACCATGATCGTTTTATATCCGGCAGGCTTTAAAACTTCAGCAATAGTGGGTCCCACGGATAATTTAGACGAACCTGCTTGCCCGCAATACATTCCTGTTAAGAGGTCAACCCTTGAAGAGTGACACTTGGCAGTATTATAAAATTGGGAAAACCTGACACCGTTTTTTGCCAAAGAATCTAGAACAGGAGTTTTTATCTCTCCACCATAGCAACCTAGATCCGCATAACCCAAATCATCTGCCATGATGATAATTATATTGGGCCTACTATCAGCGTTGAGTGAGTTGAAAGAATATGAGACAAGAAATAAAGATAATAATAAGTTAAGATACAGTTTCATTAGCTAGCCATTTAATAAAAATATTCAAAAAGATATATAGGATATATTTGATAAAATACGATTTTTAATTGGTCCGTTTAATTAATTGGACACAAGATAACCAAATATCAGATATTCATTGCCAAGATTAATGATCAGTTTCAAAAGCCTCACTCGCCAAACAGAAATTGGCGCAAATTGTTATCTCCTAAAAATTGGAAATAAAAGAATACTCATTGATGCTGGCATGCACCCAAAGGAGGAAGGGAAAAAATCTTTACCAGATTTTTCTAGTATCTATGAACACGATATAGATGCAGCAATCCTCTCTCATGCCCATCTCGATCATTCTGGTTCCATGCCTATAGTTCAAAGGCATTACCCTGAAATGCCAGTAATGATGACAGAAGCCACCTCCGCTCTTTCTCAGGCACTGCTTCATAACTCTGTAAATGTAATGACTTCCAAAAGGAATGAGCTTGGCCTAGATGAGTATCCTTTTTTCACTCACAGAGAAATTCACAAAATCAGTAAACGTTGGTACCACAGAAGAACAGAAAAAAAATTTGAACTAGATAACGACGGTGAAATTGAATGTACATTTTATGATGCAGGACATGTTCTAGGCGCGATAGGTGCATTAATTGGTTACAAAGGGAAAAATATATTTTATACCGGCGACGTTCACTTTGAAGATCAGAGTATTATTAAGGGAGCTGATTTTCCTACAAAAGACATTGATGTATTAATTTTAGAATGCACTCGAGGCTCCTCTCCAAGAGACCCTGAATATACTAGAAGATCGGAGGCTGAAAAACTCGGTCAATCAATTGAACAATGCTTAGAAAATGACGGCTCGGTTATGATACCATTGTTCGCAATGGGAAAAACTCAGGAGACTATAACGATGTTGTATGATCTTCAAAAATCAAAAAAACTTCGACGGCTTTCATTTCTAATCGGTGGCCTAAGTATCAAAATGACCAAGATTTATGACAGATTTTCCAATTCTGTAAGGAGGAATCACCTAGGCATGAAACTGATGCGAGAAAAAGGATTATTATCTACGCCAAATTCAAGAGGAGAAATACCGCAGATTTCTAAAGGTAATGTTTATACATTATCTAGCGGGATGATGACTGAAAAAACATTATCTAACCGCTTAGCTAGACATTTTGTTACAAATCCAAGAAATTTAATAGCTAGTGTTGGTTACGCTGACCCTGAATCTCCTCTAGCAAGGGTACTTGAGGCCGAGAGAGGACAAAGCGTTAAAATTGATTCTAATCACGACCCAGTTAAAAAAGAATGCTCTGTCGAAAGCTTTGACTTTAGTGGGCACGCACCAAGGCATGCACTTCTAGAATACGTCGAACAAACAAAGCCAAGAAAAATAATTTTAGTGCATGGAGATAAAACTTCTATTGAATGGATGAAAGATAGTATCGAAAAGAGATTACCTGAAGCTGAGGTGCACATACCTAAACCTCAACAAGAAATAGAATTATAATCTAAGGCAGAACTTACCTTATGACTTTGTAATGCGTTCCTCCATAGACTTTAGTCTGGAGAGAATTTTGGGGATCTTTCGAGGATAAACCATTTCTTTACGCTTTTCCTCATGAGGACCCACAGGGAAACCAGAATAAAAAGCTGGTTTATTTGGTTCACCTCCCGGCAAACTCTTGGTTACTCCTGTTCTAGCAACAAGAACACTGTAAGGGCCTATCTCAATATGTCCCGCCACACCAACCTGTGCTGCCATAGTGACAAAATCTCCAATTTCGCTACTTCCACCGATGGCAGTGTCAGCAACAATAATACAATGTTTACCAATAACTACATTGTGACCCACTTGGCATAGGTTATCAATTTTAGTACCTTGACCAATTTGTGTTTTTCCAAAACGACCTCGATCAATTGTACAATTCGCACCTATTTCCACATCATCTTCAACAGTAACATATCCAAAGTGGATTATTTTCTGATGACTCGTACCATCGAATTCATACCCAAAACCATCAGATCCAATTACGGTTCCACCGTGCACTTTCACATTATTACCTAGTTGTGAACGATCATAAACCACTACATTGGGAAACAATGAACATTTTTTGCCGATTGAAATATTATTACCAATACGCACTCCAGCTGATAATGTTGTTCCATCACCGATTTCCGTATCCGAGCCTATAACAACGTAGGGACCCACACTGACAGACTGAGGATCCAATCTAACCCCTTTTCCAATTATAGCAGTTTCATGAATACCCGTAACATCTAACTCATCATTAGAAGTATAGAGATCCTTAGCTATTTCATTAAAAGCAAGAGAAGGGCTTTTAACTTTGAGTAATGGAACATGGTCAATAGGCTCCTTAAATTCACTAGGAACAAGAACTGCTCCCGCTTTGGTTGATTTTAAATCATTAAGATACCTTTCATGATGAAAAAAGGATAAATCTTCTTGTTTGGCCTCGGCCAACGAAGCCAAACCATTTATAGAAATTTCATCACTAGGAGCATTAAGAATTTCAGCTCCTAACTTTGAAACTATTTGAGAAATACTAATCTGCACACGATGAAAATTAAAAATCAGGAGTTTATTTTAATTCATGCGATCAAGGAGCAGTAGCACCCTTGTTTAATTCTTTAATAAGTTCCTCACTGAAATCTACACCATCTTTAGAATGAAGAAGAAACGGGATACCTCGGGCACCCAATCCTGATTTATCAAAAACGACATCGTAGTTTTTCTTTTTAGCCATATCAGAAACCACGTCCTGAATCTCTTCGATAAGGGCTTTTCTCTTACGATCAACTTCGGTAAGTAACATTCTTTGGCGCCTATCAGTGAGTTCTTTTTTTTCTCTTTCTAAAGCTCTGGCCTTGGATGCAACTTGCTGTGCCTCTTCGGTCTTTTTCTTTCTTAATGCTTCACCGATCGCAGGATCCTTAATTTCTTTGGCCAATTTCTGGTAACTATCTAAAAGTTTTTTATAGTCATTATTTATGCTATCAAGCTCTTTTTTGGCGGCTTCTTTTTGTTCGTTAACAACCTTGTCTGCATCTTTGGTTTTGTAATACTCTGCAAACACTCTGTTCATATCTACGATGCCAACTTTAAGACTTTGTGCTGAAGCAGAGCAAAGCACCAAAGCGAAACTGAGTAATGCTACATATAGTTTAGGGAGAGATTTAATCATAATCTTAAGGGCTTGAAACTTTTTAAATAGTAATTGTAATTAATAGATCAAAATCTCTCACAATGATCTCTTTTTCAAGAGAAATAGATAAACCATTGATTAGCATTTATTATCGGTAAATTATCCTCAGTTTTAACGAAACTGATAGCCCATATTGAACTGAAAACGCATTTCATCCTCTACCCATTCGTCAGTATTGAGAGGCCAGGCAACATCTAGCCTAATCGGCCCCATAGGCAAGAAAAGGTCTACACCTACTCCAAAATCGGAGAGATACTCACCACCGAAGTCCCATGATTTATCAGAAAGGATGCCCCCATCATAAAAAACATGGCCTCTAAACTTTTTAAGATTGATTAGAGGGAAACTATACTCAGCAGTGAAATAGGCAGCTGTTCTTCCACCAAGAGGCTCACCCTGTTCATCTCTTAATGATTCGCTACTTGCCTCTCTATACTCGTATCCTCTAAGGCTACTAGCCCCCCCAAGAAATTCACGTTCAAAAATGGGAATGTCTCCACTTCCGTCTACACTTCGATATCTACCACTCACACTTAAGATGGTATCAAATGGCAAAAGGAAATACTTGGAACCTGAAAATTGAACCCCATAAGTTTCAACATCACCAACAGAAAAATCTGTACCAACAGATAATCGATGACCTCGCCTTGTTAAGTACTGACTATCTCTAGTATCAAGCACATAATTGACAGAAAATAAGGCTCTATTATAATCTCCTTCTTCTTTTTTAAGCGTATCACTCGAATCGCTGTCGACGTCAATTTCATACTTCTCCAAACTACTCTTAAAAGATAGTGAGGTATATTCACCAAGAGGTTTTCTTAAACTCATATATCCACCGGCAATGGTCTGATCGTACTTATCGGATAGATAAAGTAGGTCTCTATAATAAAGACCCGTACTGAAAGCTAGCTTCTTATCAAACAACCAAGGCTGAGTGTAATCAAACTGAAAGTCTTTTCTTCTCCTTCCATACTGAACTCCCAATCTAATTTTTTCACCGGCTCCTCTATGTGGCTTACCGAAGAGCCTAAAGTTGGTTTGAACAATATCCATAAAACCAACCAAATTATCAATTGAACTAAATCCAGCTCCAAAATTCACAGTACCGGTCGACTTTTCCCTTACCTGAATGTTGATATCAGTGTGATCAGGAGTAGAGGAATCAGATGGAGAAATACTAACAGCATCAAAGAAACCCAAACCCATTAAACGGTTTCGACTTACATCGAGCCGAGTTTCACTAAAAACATCTCCTGGTGCTATGGCAAGTTCACGACGTATAACTTTATCCAAAGTCTGATCATTTCCTGTAATATTGATAAGTTCAACGGTACTTTGAACACCTTCAGAGACAGAATATTCGATATTTACAGTGGTTTCACTCGCACTATCGATTCTTGGGGTAACCCTAACATTCGAGTATCCATTATCTGCGTAATATTTTCTAAGCCCTGAAAGGTCTGTCTGTATCCCCTTCGATGAATATACCCTACCGTTCTTCATCTCCAAAAGTGGAAGAACATCAGACACTGATATTGCCTTAATTCCAGATACACTAACTTTGTTAATAGTAAATTTCTTACCCTCAGCAACCTGAATGATTAGATTGACCTTATCACCATCAGGTTCACGCTGAACATCAGAAACCCTGGCGTTCAGATATCCATTGTCTCTATAAAACTCTTCAATCCTAATGATATCCTCCTCCAATTCTGCGGAATCAATACCGCGATTTTTCTTAAACGGGTTGAAGGAACGGCTCGCTTTGACCATCATCTGGCCAGATAAAACTTTATCAGAAAAAGACTCGTTACCATAAAATTTTATTTTTTTCAGACGCTCCAGAGTGCCTTCATCAATAACGAAAGTGACTCGGGAAAAGCCAGGTCTTTGAGCACCGTCAACTTTATAAGTTATACCAACATTAGAATATCCTTTTTTCTTATAGGTAGCTTCTAAACTAACTCGTGCCTTCTCAAGTGATGTGTCATCAAATGAATCACCTATTTCAAGTTCTGTATCTTTTCGTAATTTGTTACTAGAAATTGAATTACCAATAAATGAAATTTCTCCTAATGTAGATCTTGTTTGAACCAGATAAATTACTTTCAAACCATCACCCTTCGGTTCAGTAAGCACTCTTACACTCTCAACGAGTCCACTAGAGTATAAGTTTTTTATATCTTCCTCGACTATTTGAGGATCAAGTTCAGATCCTGCCTTGGTCCTAATCTGAGCCATAATCGCCGATTGATCAACAGACTCAGCACCCATGTATTGGATTGAAATGTCCGTGATTTTCTCAGCAGGACTCGAAGCTAGACCAATAAAGAGAAATAAAGCCGTGAATACGGCAATAAAATTAAACCTAATTAGGGATATCATTATGGTGGAGTTTTTTCCTTTAAAGTGGATGATTTTGATTATGATCGGGTAATTATTGTTGATTCAAGACTTTATTTTATTACTCAATAAAGCTTAAATTTTTTTTTTGTAATAATTTAATAATTTAATTCGTTTAAATGAGAGCAATATTTTTTCATAATTATCTTATAAACAATAACTTGTGGATGTCATAAGATTCCTCAATGTTTTTATATATAAAAGTAATTTTGATAAAGTTTATAAAAAATGGTTAATATTGATTAAATTTTGTTGGCTTCAAGTGTTATTCACAGGAAAATCCATATAAATAGTGAAAGAGAACTACTATACAGAAACGACAGAGGCACCCACAAGTGACTTTGACATTTCTCTACGCCCTCCTGAATTATCTGATTTTTATGGGCAGTCAAAAGTAAAGGAACGTATTTCCTTGATGATTGAGGCGGCCAAAAAAAGAGAAGATGTATTGGCTCATATTTTATTATCAGGCCCCCCCGGGCTAGGCAAAACCACATTGGCCCATATCATCGCAGGAGCTACAGGCTCACAACTGCATTCTACTAGTGGACCCCAAATTGAAAAAGCAGGAGACCTTGCAGGTATTCTTACAAACTTAAAAAGAGGAGACGTCCTATTTATAGATGAAATTCATAGACTGCATCCGGCGATCGAAGAATATCTCTATCCTGCTATGGAGGACTATCGCCTAGACATCATTATTGATCAGGGACCTAATGCTCGAACAATTGAATTAACATTGCCAAGATTTACTTTAGTCGGAGCAACCACTAGAGCCGGAATGCTCACCGCTCCACTGCGATCGAGATTTACAATGACCAACCGCCTCGACTACTATAATGCGGATGAACTAACAAAAATCGTATCACGATCTTCTGGACTATTAGGCGTGGAAATTGAAGACGATGGGGCACTCGAAATTGCCTCAAGATCAAGAGGAACTCCTAGAGTCGCAAACTCACTGCTAAGATGGGTACGCGATTTTGCACAAGTTCGAGCAGATGGAATAATCACGAAAGAGGTCGCTGATGACGCCCTTAAAATGATCGATATCGATGATGATGGATTGGATGAAATGGACAAGAGAATTCTCGAAGCTATGATTTATAAATTTGATGGAGGGCCAGTAGGTCTGAGCTCTCTAGCCGTTGCCGTTGGAGAAGATGCATCGACCTTGGAAGAGGTATATGAACCCTACCTTGTAATGCAGGGAATGATTAGCCGAACTCCACGAGGAAGAATCGCAATGAAAAGGTCATACGATAAATTGGGAATTCAGGCTCCTACTAAAGCTGCTGATTCTGAAAGCGAACTTAATTTAGATTAATACTTTCTGTAAAGAGCTAGTCTTAATCGATTCTTCGATCGCCTCTATAGTTCTTTGAGAAATCATCGCGTCTTGAAGGTTTGATAAGGGCGCTTTTCCTTTAACCAAACAGTCTTCAATAAAATAACGCACCGTATTTTGAATAGAATAATGATATGCAGAATATGTATGAGAGTGCACAACTGCTTTTTGATTTTGCACCCAATCAGCATGACTGAAACGTGTTGAACCTTTTGTACCTATTACTTTGATAGTAAATGTCCAGTTGTCATTTGCATGATCGTCAGCTGCAAAACTCGCCTGAAAGTGAGCTAAAGCCCCACCCTCTAATTCTAGAATTGCCATAGCAAGGTTCTCTTTTTGTACACTACCGTCATTGATAGTTGATGCCATCGCCATTGCTGTCTTAGGAGGACCACCAAGAAAACAAGTAATGTATGAATGGTGCGTTAAGATCTGTCTTATAACACCTGGATATCTTTGGGCCACGTTTTCAGGGTGGTGAATGTTATAAAGAATATATATTGAGACAAGATCCCCTAAGCTGCCAGAATCTAATAATTCTTTTGTCCTTATAACACTGTCTTCATAAAGGTAGTTGTGGACCGGAACACAAAGTTTACCAGATCTCTTTGCGGCGTCATAAATCTCTTCAATGTTTTTTACTTCAGAAGCAACAGGTTTTTCAACAAGAACATGCTTGCCTGCATTGAGGGCATCAACAGTACATTTGAAGTGGTCTTCCAAAGGCGTCAATACAAAGACAGCATCAATAATTGAATCAGAGAGCATCGATTCAGCTGAATCATATAAACGACAATTATAATTATCTGATTTTTGTTTAGCTTTTTGTTGATCGATATCAAATAAACCCACCAGCTCAGCTGATGAACAATTATTTATTCCGGATACATGTAGGTCTGCAATATCTCCTGCACCGTAAAGACCAATTTTCATTTTTATAAATTATTAGGGCTTACCGATTCCAAGCTGATACTCAAAATACTCAGGGTTTAAATCTGCGAACGGTTCTTTTAGTTTTGCGATCTCATCGCTGTTTGCATGAATTTCAAGACGAATAAGATCAGATATCCCCAAAGCATCGCCAATGATTGAATTTACATTTTCTGCATGTTTAAGTAGTCCCTCGGCTCCTGCATAGGCTTCTCTACAGTGAATAACATCTCCTGATTTTGTAAAATCATACCACAAGCAACCTGATTCTGTGGAGGTTGCCGCGGTAAACTTTTCGCAAATTTCAAGAAACTCATTCATCTTGCCAGGATGAATTTTAAAATAGGGGTGAATACTTACTACGTTGCTCATATACTATTTTTTGCACAAGTAAGGAAAATTGGTCAAGAAAAGGGTTTTTTAAATTCAAATTAAAGCAGTTAGATAGATTAAATTAATGAATACTCTTGAACATCACTCATTGCGTATCATCATCATGAACATGCGGAAATTTACGATCTTTACCTTGTTCTTTTTGATTAGCACCCTCATTTCAAATGCACGCAATCCAAACATCATTTTTGTTCTAGCAGATGATTTAGGTTACAACGAACTAGGCTGTTATGGCCAAAAGTGGATTAAGACTCCAAACATCGATAAACTTGCGAAAGAAGGCATAAAATTCACTCAACATTATTCTGGTCAAGCCGTGTGCGCACCATGCAGGTGTATTTTAATGACAGGAAAACATTCAGGTCATGCCTATATTAGAGATAACGGAGACCCGAAAGATGGCTCAACAAAAAACTTTCCTTTCCCGGGCCAAAATCCCATACCTGACAACGAAATAACTATTGCTGAAATTTTAAAGGAAGAAGGTTATAAAACTGCAGCCATAGGAAAATGGGGGCTGGGTCACTTTGGCACGAGTGGTGATCCTAATAAACAAGGTTTTGATTTGTTCTACGGCTATAATTGCCAACGGCATGCGCACAATCATTACCCAAAATTTTTGTGGAGAAACAGTGAAAAAATAGAGATGGCAGGAAATGAAAGAAAGCTTGATGGAAAGATACATTCTCAAGATGAATTCACTAAAGAAGCTTTGTCTTTTATTGAAAAAAATCAGAAAGATCCTTTCTTCTTATATCTACCTTACGCCATCCCTCATCTAAGCATACAAACCACTGATAAGTGGTTAAATATGTATAAAAAAATCATACCTGAGGAAGATTATGTTCATCGAGGTTACTTAAAGCATCCATTTCCAAGAGCAGGCTATGCAGCAATGGTTACCCAAATGGATGATTCTGTTGGACAGATTGTTTCACTTGTAGAAAAACTTGGATTAAGTGAAAACACTCTAATCATATTTACATCTGACAACGGTCCAACTTTTAGACGTCTTGGTGGCTCAGATTCAGATTTTTTTAAGAGTGCCGGTGTATTTAAAGGATTAAAAGGTAGCCTTTATGAAGGAGGAATACGAGTTCCTACAGTTGCCAAATGGCCCGGAAAAATTAACCCAGGAACCACTTCCGATCATGTCAGTGCATTTTGGGATTGGCTTCCAACCTTAAGTGAAGTTGCTGGCGGTAAAAATCCTAAAAACATTGATGGCATTTCTATGATGCCGGCAATGAAAGGAATAAATCAAAAAAAACATGATTATCTTTACTGGGAGTTTCCATCATATGGAGTTCAACAGGCAGTCCGTATGGGAGATTGGAAAGGTATCAGACAAAAGATGTCAAAAGCTAAAAAATCAGCTGATCTTGTCACAGAACTCTATAATCTGAAAAATGATCCGGGCGAAAGTAAAAATATTGCCCATAAGCATCCAGAGATAGTTCGAAAGATCGAATCTATTATGGTTGAAGCGCGTGTACCCAGTGAACTTTTTCCCTTACTGCCAGAAGAGCGGCAACTAGCCCGAAAAGCAAAGTAATGGCCGCTTCATTAGCCAGAAGAACTTGGGTCGAAATAAATCCAAAAGCTCTCTTAAACAATCTAGATCTCTGCAAACAAATTGCTCCTGATGCTGAAATTATGGCGGTAGTAAAGGCCGACGCCTACGGACATGGCCTTATTGAAACCGTTAAAACTCTCGATCCAAAAATTGACGCTTTTGGAGTGGCTACCCTCAAAGAAGCTATAACAATCGTCCCCATCATGGATCAATGCAAAATGGTAATGATTCTTGGAGCCTTACTACCTGATGAGAGGGAAACTGCGATCAAAAATGATATTAATGTGACTGTTTCTAGTTTAGATGAAGCAAAAGAATACGATGAATTAGGAAGAACTAATCATACAAAAGTTAAGGTACATCTCATTTTAGATACTGGAATGGGACGACTAGGTTTTGCCGAGAAAACCTTTTTAAGAGATTGTGAAGAAATAAGATCATTCCAGAACATCAATATTGTTGGAATCGCAACTCATTTTCCTTGTTCTGAT
>JACETS010000029.1 GCA_013911195.1 Verrucomicrobiales bacterium
ACTAAGATTTGAAGTCAATACTTGATCAGCCTCTTCTCTAGCCTTAAAAATCCTTGGCATAATTTGATTTTCCCCGAATGGAGTGAGTTGGATTTTTCTAGCTCTCCCGTCTTCTGTGCTTTTGATGCGTTCAATTACACCAATAGCTTCACCTCTATCAATCAAATTGCTAAGTGTCGGGTAAGGTAGACCTGTTTCTATTACTAATTCTTTTAAAATTAGAGATCCATTGTCGTTTAGACAAATTAATAAAGCCATCATCTGGTCAAAATATTCCTCACTTAACCCGTTTGAGAGTAAAACTTTTCGGGTTAGAGGTCTGAAATGATTACTACATAACGAGAAATTGTATGTGAAATCAGGTTTTTGCTCTTCTGAAGCAACGTGCATATTTTATATACGTTTTTCATGCTGCTAGGGATTCAATTTTGCTTCAAATTCATATTTTTTGGTCAGAAGGCCGCATCATTACATCTCCGATTTCAACGTGATTTGGTGTTTTTAGTATGTGAATTAGAGTTTGAGCAATGTCTTGCGGCTTAAGCATTTCAATATCTTGACGTAGTGCGGACAATGTTTCCTCATCCCCTCTGAAATAATTTTCCAATAGGGGGGTATCTACAAATCCTGGAGAAATCATCGCCACTCTTGTTTTATTCCCCTTTGATTTTAATTCGTATCTTAAGGCTTCAGTAATTGCTCTGACTGAAAATTTAGTTGCAGCATAGAAGCCTCCGCTTGGAGGAACGCGATGTCCTGACATACTTGAAATGTTAACAATTTGTCCGCCATTTTTAGGATCAAATTTCTTAAGTGCAAGTTGGCAACAGTGGGTTAATGCAAGGACGTTGACATTGAGTAATGTTTCGAAAGCTTCAATCTTTCCATCAATTATAGATGCTTTTGGAGCAACGCCTGCATTATTCACGAGAATATCAATCGAACCATCAATAGCCTCAAATAGACTAATAATATCTTCTGATATGGAAAGATTAGCAGTCAGAAAAATTCCACCTATCTCTTCTGATAGTTGTTCCAATTTTGTTTGGTTTCTACCGGTCAAAATTACCTCAGCTCCATTATCTGAAAGTGCTCTAGCACAGGCTTCTCCAATTCCACTAGATGCACCAGTGATTAGTGCAGTTTTATTTTTTAATTTCATATTTTTCAGGTCTTGGAAATAGTTCACAATGTTTTAAATAGACTCGATGCAGTTCATCGATTGGAGATTTACTCTCATCGACTCGTAGATCTCTAAATTTATCATTATTACCTCCGTAGCCCCAACCTTCTCTCACTATAAGTAGTGATGCTGATTGCTTGCCTCTCTTGTCTCCTCCTTCTTTTTGCCCGGCCTTGAGAGCAGATATTAATCGTTCGGCTAAAGGTGCTTTTCCATAGCTGCTTTCAAATGCTTTTGCCATTGCTTCAATAACCTTTTTGCTCTCTAATATGTTCCCCTGTACAGTATAATTTTTTCCGCTTTGCCCGCCTGCCCAATTGAAGCATTTATTACCTGTGAAGTTAAATGCTTTTCCATTTGCTGAAAGTACTCCAACCTGCCGTAAATCTTTTTTCGGATCTTTTTTTATAAGTGAATTAACAACCTCTTCCGGATTTTTTCCCATTTCTAATAATCTTAGTCCCTCTTTGCCGTATGTAACATTAGCAAATGATTGAGTTGCAACGGCTCCAACATTAGCTTTAGCCCATGGTACGACGGCGCCGACTGCCACGATTTTGCTTTGTACGGCAACTCCAATTTCTCCAGTATCAGGGTCCATTGCCGCAATGGAAAATGTCGCAACAGGAGTCGAAGTTTCTTTAGTTTCGGCGAATAGTGATAACAAAATCGAGGTTAAGAATAAGTTCATCGTATCAAATTATATAGACTAGAATTTAGTAATGTGAATGTATCCAAAAGTAATTATTTGGAAAGCCTAGGTTAGTGGGCTATTTTGTAATCAATGCCTAATACTTTTGGTCATAATTTTAGAATCACAACATTTGGTGAATCACACGGAGGTGGGGTTGGGGTTGTCATTGATGGCTGCCCCCCTGGTATTGATATATCTGAAACTGATATTCAGAATGAACTAGATAGAAGAAGACCAGGTCAGAGCGAAATTGTTACTCCTAGAAATGAAGGTGATAAATGTGAAATTCTTTCGGGTACATTTGAAGGGAAGACTCTGGGTACGCCAATTTGCGTTTTGGTTCATAATAAAGATGCTAGACCCGAGGCTTATTCTGAGATGGCTGAAAAATTTCGTCCTTCGCACGCCGATTTCACATATCAATCCAAATACGGAATTAGAAACTGGCAAGGTGGAGGAAGAGCATCTGCTAGGGAGACAATCGGTAGAGTTGCTTCTGGAGCCGTTGCGATGAAGGTAATGAAGAATCAATTTAGTGAATCTTTTGAAATTTTAGCTCACGTATCAAGAGTTCAAAATATTGAGGCAAAAATTAACTTTGAAGAATTAACTCGTGAAATAATTGAATCAAATATTGTCAGATGTGGGGATGCGCAAGTAGCTGACAAAATGATTGAGCTCATCAAAGATGCTAGGTCAGAAGGTAATTCTTTAGGGGGTATCGTCGAGTGCATTATTAAAGGAGTTCCACTAGGACTTGGAGATCCGGTTTTTGATAAACTTGAGGCGGATCTTGCAAAAGCTATGATGAGTTTGCCCGCTACTAAAGGCTTTGAAATAGGATCCGGATTTAAAGGTATTGAAATGACCGGAAAGGAACACAACGATGAGTTTTACATGGATGGGGATAGAGTAAGAACTAAAACTAATCGTTCTGGTGGTATTCAAGGAGGTATATCTAATGGTGAGGACATAATATTTCGAGTTGCTTTCAAGCCCACGGCAACAATTATGACTGAGCAACAAACAGTAAGTGAGTCTGGTGAAGATACGCAGCTAAAGGGAAGAGGAAGACATGACCCTTGTGTGCTTCCTCGAGCGGTTCCAATGGTTGAATCGATGGCTGCGCTCGTAATTTGTGATCATGCCATTAGGCATAGAGCACAATGTAGAGCGTGATATGATCAAGTATTTAACCTATATTAAAAGATGGAATCTGACCTTTTTAATGGAGCTCTTCCATTTCCTGTAAATTTCACCATTCTTTCAATATCATTGATACTATTCATTGGATTGATAGCTTTTTTAAGAGGAGTTATAGGAATGTTTTTTGGCTTAGGGTGTATGTTTGTTGGGGCTTATTGCGGATATATTATTTATCCTCTACTTCCAGAAATTCTTGCGCAATTTATTGAGGATCCATCATCGATATTAGTATTTTCGCTAACAGTAATCTCATCATTTTGTGTGTACCTATTCTTGCGCCTTCTTGTAGGCGCATTCGTGATAAGTCCTTTTAGAAAAAAGGAAAAAAAACCACTTCTTAGAGGTCCCGTTGGAATGATGTTAAGTTTAATACCTGCCAGTGCTTTGATTTTGGTTCTTGGCATTGCTCTTTGGACTGCTGGAACCCTTCTATCAGTGGATTACACTAATTCTGGAATTGTTGCTCAACCAGGAACGAGTAAAGAAGTCAGACCATTTTGGGCTAGATGGAATTATGCCATGGAGAGGGACTATTTAGGTAATGTTATTGGTAAGATTGATCCACTTTCATCAAGAGCTAAAGGAGCTATTTCTAATTTCCTTGTCACACTTACGGATGATTCGGCTGGAGCTGAGTTGTCTAAAAAACCAAAAGTTTCCAGAGTATTGAGAACTAAAGGGATCAACGAATTGGCTAATGACCCAGAGGTATCGCAACTCTTAAAAAGAGGAGATCATCTTGCTTTAATTAATCATCCTAAATTAAAAGTTATTGCCGCAGACCCAGAAGTAAACAAGCTACTCAATGATTTGCCGGTTGAGAAAATTGTTGATGAATCTATATATGAAAAGAAGGAAGGGTTATTGATTAGAAAAGAAAGTCGAATGCGACTTGATCAATGATAACAAATAACAATAAGTATTAGAATTGAATTATATTACAACAATAGGTCTTGAGGTTCATGTTCAGTTGAAAACTGAGAGTAAGATGTTTTGTGCTTGCCCGGTTATGTATGGTGCGGAGCCAAATGAAAATACATGCCCAACTTGTCTAGGATTACCTGGTGCTTTACCGGTTCTTAATGGAGGAGCAATAGAAAAAACAATTCTAGCAGGAATAATGCTAGATTGTGAAACGCCCCCAGTTAGTAAGTGGGATAGGAAAAATTATTTTTATCCAGATATGCCAAAGAATTATCAAATTAGCCAATTTGATCTTCCCTTGTGTATAGGAGGAGGAGTTTCTCTTTACGATCATTGTTATCCTAAAGATTTTCAAAAAAGCATTATGAGCTCGGGTAAAGTCGTTGGCTTGACTAGAATTCATTTGGAGGAAGATGTTGCAAAAAGTACCCATTCAGAAAGTGGTACTACAATAGATTTTAATCGTGCAGGTACCCCTCTTATGGAAATTGTTAGTGAGCCAGAAATTGATTCTCCTGAGGAAGCCTTTGCCTATCTAAATTCTCTCAGGCAAGTGCTTATTTACGGTGATCTTTCAGATGCTGATATGGAAAAAGGTCAAATGCGATGTGATGTTAATGTCTCTGTACGTCCACCAGATCAAGATGAGCTGGGTGTTAAAATTGAGTTAAAAAACATGAATTCGGTGAGCGCAGTTCGCCGTGCTCTTCACTATGAAATTAACAGGCAGGTCAAAGTTTTAAATGATGGAGGTGAATTAATTCAGTCCACTAGAAGGTGGGATGATGATTTGGGAGAAACTCAATTAATGCGAACCAAAGAAGATGCTCATGATTACAGGTATTTTCCTGATCCTGATCTTCTTCCGGTTCATACTGCAGAAATGCTTGAAAGGGTTAGGAAATTGGTTCCTGAGTTGCCGCATCAAAAGTCTAAAAGATTTATTGAAGAGTTTTCAATTAGTGAATATGACGCAAGTGTGTTGTCCAGTGATAAGGATTTAGCAAACTATTTTGAAGAGTCGGCCAAAAATTCAGAATCAAAAAAGAAAATCGCTAACTGGGTCATCAACAATGTATTAGCTGCATTGAATGAGAATGATCTGAATATTCAGAATTGTCCAGTGAGTCCCGAAAAGTTGGCTTTCGTAGTAAATGAAATAGAATCTGGGAAAATATCCAACAATCAGGGAAAAGAAGTTTTTTCTGTATTGTTTGAAAATAGCGACAAAGATCCTGCATTAATAATAAAGGAACTTGGTTTTGAGCCGGCAGATTCGGGTGAGATCGAATTGATGGTTGACGAGGTAATTTCTAACAATCCGGACAAAATTGCTGAAATCAAAGGGGGTAATGAAAAATTAATTAATTGGCTAACTGGCCAAGTAATGAAATTGAGCAAAGGCAAAGCAAATCCAAAAATAATCGGTGATTTGCTGAGAGATAAAATCCTTTAATCGAATCGTTCGTTATATTAAATATAAAAACCTCATTTAGATTCATTGACTTATTTATTGGATACCCACAAAATTAATCTATATTTTCACGTGATTTTCCGATAATTAAGGAAGTAAACCGCTATAACTAATTCTTCTATCTATGTTACCACGAAACTTAATGTCCACATCTTTGGTTCTCACAGCCTTTGTTTTGTCTTTTTTTTCAAACGACAAATTAATTGCTGAAGAAAAGAGAAAACTTAATCTCGAAAAAGATAAGGTTTACGAGCATGTTATAAAGCCAATACTATCAGCGAACTGCACAACCTGCCACGGGTCCTCAAAAGCAAAAGGAAAGATCCGGTTACACAATCCAGAGGAAATCAAAAAGAGCGAAAGTATTGTTGAAGGAAATACTGATGAGAGCACTCTAATTGAGCGTATTTTTCTCCCTGATGATGATGAGGATGTAATGCCTCCTGAGGGAAAGAAACGTTTATCTCCAGAGCAGAAAAAAATGCTGAGTTGGTGGATAGCCGAAGGAGCAGACTTTGAGAAAACAATTTCTGAAGTTAATATTCCTGAGGACATTAGTACAATCATTGCGGGACTAGAATATTCCCCACCAATTGAAATTAAGAAGGCGTTCAATCTTCCTGAGCCAGCTCAACCTGCCAATGGTGAGGCCGTAACTGCAATCGGAAAAGCTGGCATTCTTGTTATGCAGCTTGCACAAGATACAAAATATCTTTCTGCAAATGTTATCAACGTAGCCAAAAGCTTCAATGATGCACAGGTAAAGTTGCTTGTTCCGGTTAAAGATCATCTCACATGGCTCGATCTTTCTCGTAGTGGCATTACTGATCAATCTGCCAATGACTTAGGTCAACTTAACATGCTCACTAAACTACACCTTGAAAATACCGCGGTCACAGATCAAACCTTACAACATTTAGGTAAGCTTGAGAACTTAGAGTATCTTAATCTTTATGGTACAAAAGTTACAGATGCTGGTTTGGAAAACTTAAAGAGCCTCAAAAAGTTAAAGAAGCTTTATGTATGGCAAACTGGGGTTACTAAAGCGGGAGCTGATAAACTGAAAGAAGCTGTTCCGGGACTTTATGTTAATTTGGGATGGCAAGTTCCAAAGCAAGAGGACAAGCCTGAGGAACCTAAAAAATAGTTTAAAGAAAGATTAGTTTCTTCCTAGATTTAGGAGATAGGGATGCTAAAGTTAAGGTTTCTTAACTATTTATGCCCAAATCTTATCTCTCATTACTACTCTTTATTATTGTTCCATTTACTTTTTTAGTTGGATGCTCTTCTTCCGACAACAAGAACGGAAATACAGCTTATCTTGAAGGGAAGGGTAAAAGCGGCCTTTTTGGTGGTCGTTCTCAAGGGACTAAGTTGAAAAATCCAGATTTCTCGATTCAGGTTGATCCGAATTTAGCCAGATCGTTAACTTATTCTCGGATTAGGACTCAGGCACCGTTTATTGCTATGACGTTCGATGATGGGCCACATCCAGTATATACCCCAAGACTTCTCGATATTCTGAAGGCAAGAAATATTAAGGCAACTTTTTTTGTTGTCGGCACGAATACGCGTCGTTATCCGGGTATCATCAGAAGAATGATCGCTGAGGGTCATGAGGTTGGAAATCACACAGTAAACCACAAATATCTCAGCCGGATTAGCCTTGAGGAGGCCAGAGCCGAAGTTGCTGGGTGTGAGAGAGCTATTGTAGCTGCATGTGGAGTCAGACCTAGAATAATACGCCCGCCGGGTGGCCATATTAACAATCAGGTCAAGGTTTGGTTGAATCGTGAATTTGGTTACAGCACAATTATGTGGGCCGTTGATCCAGAAGACTGGAAGAGACCTGGATCAGGTGTCGTTGCTCAAAGAATAATCACCGATACCGATGCCGGTGAAATTGTTTTAGCACACGATATCCATGGACCAACTATAGCTGCAATGCCAAGAGCTTTAGATGGATTGCTCTCTAAAGGGTATCGATTTGTAACAGTCAGTCAGCTCATAGCACTTGAGAGGCGCGATCTAGCCCATGATGAATCTTCAAAAGAGTTGAACTATCCAAGTGTCTCATCAGAGGAGTCGCTCGCGGTCTTCTCAAATTAACAGTAACAACGGCTTATCGTTGGTCTCACCTTGTTGGGTTTACATGCTTTGAGGAGGCTGCTAATATTTTACCATGCAGTCAAAAGACTTGTTTTCCTCACATATTGGATTGCGAGAGTTACTTATAACTTTCAGGCAGGCAGGCATGGATCTAAATGTGTCTGGATATGAATTAAGCGGATTATTGTCTTCAGCCCATGCTCTTGCTGACCCTATTACTATATTAATATTGGGTAATGAAGGTAGTGGTAAATCCTCTTTTATTAGTCGTTTTGTTGAACAGGATATTTCATCGTTCCAGAGTAAAACTAAACTTCCTAAAATTATAAGATATGGCGATAAGTTCCAAACTTTTTCGGACGATATATTTGAAGAAATATTGGTTCCTCATCAAATATTTAAGAAGCTTAACTTTATTGAATACAATCTTGAGCAGTTATCTCAAAACTCAGATCTCCTTAAATCAGTTTATAAAGTTTCAGACATTGTATTTATAATTGTTCCTGCAATAGACCCTTGGGACACTAGTGTTTATGGTATTGTTAGTGATTTAAATATGATCACTAATTTACCTTCTGCTGTTGTTTTATCTCATTCAGATCTTCGAACTGATGAAGAGAATAATGCGTTTAAAGATTATATTCATCAATCAACACAAAAAGCATTGGGAAACCAAATGCCTGTTTTTGAAGTTCCATATGTTAATTATTCTCAAAGTAATCGTGTAGAAAACAATCATCTATCTAAACTCTTTAAGTGGGTAGGCGAAAACGTTGAAGAAAAGAGTCGTTTTACAAGAAAGCTGAATAGAGCTGAAAAAAAACTTACTGATGCCACTCAAAGGATTGCGAATTTAATGGAAATTTCTTCTCAGACCGATGATTCTCAAATCGAAAAACTAAGGATGATTGAAAAAATTATAGATTTGTCATCTGATGAATTGGTTTACGAACTTTCAGAGTCTTTATACGATGACTTATCAATATTTGATAGAGGGATAGACAACACAAGATTGTATATTAAAAAGACATTCATTACCTTGTTGGTCCCTATTAATTATATAAAAAATTGCCAGTTTGCCTTATCAATGCTGGTAGATTCACTCAACGATAATTCAGAAAAATTAATCTCAGCTTTTCGAAAAATTGATTCACAAATACAATCTTGTAATCAATTAGATGATACAAAATTTCTGAAAACTTTAAGAGAGAATGAAAGTTTAAATAAAGATCATATCCAAAAATGTGAAATATTACACCAAGAACAAACAAATCATTTGATTGAGCATATTCAGACTAATTACGAAAAAAACCTGGAGTGTAAAAAGTTAATATTCAGATCTAGAAGTTATCCTGTTATTTTAATTTTTTCGATCTTATGCCCTATAATGACAATAAATTTTCTTAGTAATAATACATCACTCAATTCTATTAACCTTTCGTTGATTTTGTTTACTGTATTAGGGTTAACATTTTTTCTGATGAGTAAAATTAGTAAAATATTTCTTAATTCATTTGATAAAATAAGTTCTAAATTCAAAGAAAAATTGCAGGAAGTGTTACAAAATCATTATCGATCTGCGGGTGAATTTTTTTTTGAACCCTATGAAGATATCAAAAAAACACTCAGAATTTCACATGATGGTCAAGTTGCCAAAATGAAAGAATCAAGAAAATATGTTATGAACGCAGTGGAAAATGCAAAAAAGATATTGGCAAAGCCCTAGTTTTGATGACTCATTGTTAGTTACCTTAAATCATGGTAGAACCTAAACAAAAAGAAAAACAAAGCCGAGCTAGAGTGTTCTTTTCAAGAGCATCAACTACAATGGTACTGTGGACTCTGATTGCACTGGCCGTTTATTTTGAAAAGCCTGTCATATTTTCATCAATAATTGTCATTCTCGGTGTGCTTGGTCTTCAGGAGTTTTTAGGAATGCTAAATCTTAAAAAGACACCTGCTTTTCCTATAATTAGATTATTGACTATATTGTTAAGCACTTTGTATCTGATACTATTAAACCTTCACCTTTCCGGGGTATGGAAAATTGAAATATCAGCCATCGATGCTGGGTTTATTTCGGTTTATGTTATTTTGGCAACCACAGTATTGTTGTTTTATTCAATTGATGATTTTCGAACCAAAGATTTATTTTTTGGATCAGTATTCGGATTGATTTATATCACCGTTTTAATTTCTTTTTTGATACGCATTCTTTATATAGATGTTGATTTAGAAGATAAAATTGGCGGTGCCTATTACATTATATTTCTTCTAATAGTTACAAAGTTTTCTGATATGGGAGCTTATCTGGTGGGAACTTTAATTGGCAAAAACAAAATGATTCCTCACATCAGTCCAGGTAAAACATGGGAAGGCTTTCTTTTTGGTTGCTTAACATTTGCCATTGGAGGTGGAGCTATTTTTTATGGAATTTTTCAAGAAAAAATGATGCGCCTAGCTTGGAGTGATGTCTTATTATTAGGCTTGATTTTAGCGCTTGTGGCCGCAGTTGGTGATCTAGCTGAATCTATCATTAAAAGAAGTCTCAAGACTAAAGACTCGGGAAATATCCTACCGGGAATAGGCGGAATTTTAGATCTTATTGATAGTGTGCTATTTACTGCCCCCATTTTATATCTTTACCTTAGTTTTTTCTCGTAAATAATGAGCCTCTCAAAAAAGAAAGTGGTCGTTCTTGGATCCACAGGTTCTATCGGTGAAAGTACAATTAAAGTGGCCAATGATTTATCTGACCGTATTGAAATAATTGGTATCGCCGCATGTAAATCTGATGAAAAACTCATATCTCAATTGAAGGAAACAGGTGCCATGAGCGCCTGTTTAACTGATCCAGAATCAGCCCAGAGAGCCTCAACTAATATGCCTGATGGAGTTCGTTTTTTTCATGGCGAAGAAGGTTTGATTGAGTTGGCGACGTTGGAGGAGGCCGACATTGTTCTAATTTCTATAGTAGGAGTTGCAGGATTAAGGCCTGCTCTCGCAGCTTTAGAGGCAGGAAAAGATCTTGCTGTTGCAAGTAAAGAAATACTAGTTATGGCAGGGCAAGCGGTCATGGAGACGGCGGCAAAAAATGGTGCAAAAGTTTTACCAGTTGATAGTGAGCACAATGCAATTTTTCAATGCCTTGAGGGTAAGGAATCTAAAGATGTATCACGTTTAATACTAACTGCATCTGGTGGTCCATTTAGAAAAAGTTCTTCAGAAGAAATTCAAAATGTAAGTCCTAGAGAAGCTCTTCAACATCCAACATGGAAAATGGGTCCTAAAATCACGATTGATTCAGCTACACTTTTCAACAAAGGTTTAGAAATGATAGAAGCCAAGTGGCTTTTTGATATTGATATGAACCGTGTTGATGTTGTAGTACACCCACAAAGTATTATCCATTCAATGGTTGAATTTATTGATAGTTCTATTCTCGCCCAGCTCAGTACTACGGATATGTGCTTTCCTATTCAATATGCAATTACTTGGCCTGAAAGAGTTTCTAATCGATTGGAGCCATTAGATTTTACGCAAATAAGCAAACTCGATTTTGAAGCCCCTAGAATTAAGGATTTCCCAGCTTTGGAATTAGCACGCCATGCGGGTAATACTGGGGGAACTTTGCCAGCTGTTATGAATGCGGCCAATGAAGTCGCAGTTGATGGTTTTTTGACCGAGAAAATCAGCTTTCCTGGAATTTGGGACCATGTAGCTAAGGTTATGAATGCTCATGAAATAGTTAATAATCCATCTGTGGATGAATTAATTCAATCTGATCAATGGGCAAGAGACTGCCCACTGGCGTAATTAATCTAAATTATAGCCGAATCTGACACACTTTTTGCGATCGTTGAATCAAGATGATATAGTGTTTACTTTATAATTATTTAATCCTCTTCAAATCTTTACAAAATGGAATTTTTATTAGGTCTCGGAAAAATATTTTGGACCCTTTTTCAGGTTATTGTTCTCTTTAATATACTTATAGTTGTTCATGAGCTTGGGCATTATTGGGCTGCAAAATGGAGAGGTTTGAAAGTAGAGAAATTCCAGATCTGGTTTGGTAAACCAATTTGGAAAAAGAAAATCAAAGGAGTTCAATGGGGGTTCGGCTGGATTCCTATGGGAGGATTCGTTGCTCTGCCTCAAATGGCTCCAATGGAAATGTTGGAAGGAAAAAATGAAGGTAAGGAGCCACTTCCGCCAATTAAACCATTAGATAAAATAATAGTAGCCTTTGCTGGGCCATTGTTCAGCTTGGGGTTAGCTTTCTTTTTTGCATTATTAGTATGGGGTTTTGGTAAGCCTGTACGCGAGCAACTTCAAAGCACTATTGTGGGATCAGTGGTTCCTAGCATGCCAGCCGAAAAGGCAGGGATATTGCCTGGAGATGAGATACTTGAAATTGATGGAGTTAAAGTTCAAAGCTTTGCAGGGATGGTTGATTCAATACTAGAGAGAATTATTTACAGTGAAGGGAAACAAATTACTCTTCTCATTAAAAGAAGCGGTATTGATGAACCGATTTCTATAAAGTCAGGATATGAAAAAGAGGATAGACCTGCTCATCAGAGGCAAGATTTTCGTAAAATAGGAGTCGGCCCAACATCAGATTCGATTATCGCCGCGACGATTCCCAATAGTCCAGCCGCAAAAGCTGGTCTTCTACCTGGTGACCAAATTCTTGAAGCTAACGGGCAAAAATTATTTAGCAGGCAAACGTTGACTTTTATTATACAGGCTATGGGTGAGAAAATTGTTCCCATAAATCTATTGGTTCTAAGGGGTGAGGAAAATATGAGGCTCTCTGTAATGCCTATAGCTCCATTAACTCCTAAGGAAACTCCACCAATGTTGGGAATACAATGGCAAGATATTCCGACAACACTTCAGAAACCAGGGCCTAATCCTTTTGAACAGGTATGGGACGGAGCAACTGCTATATTTAGAACCCTTAGTGCTATTATGCCTTGGCATGATGCAGATGTCAGTGTTTCGCAAATGAGTTCTGCAATTGGAATTGGAAATTACTATTATGAAACATTAAGTGATCCAGTTTATGGATGGAGGTTCGCATTTGTTTTAAGTGTTTTAATTAACGTTAACCTGGCCATGTTGAATTTGTTACCTCTTCCAGTCCTCGATGGTGGACATATTGCTATGTCGCTTTATGAATGGCTATTTAAATCACCAATCAACATCAGAATTATGGAGATGTTACAATTTGGTTGTGCTGTTCTTCTAATTTCGTTCATGGTTTACGTGACTTGGTTTGATGTTGGGGATTTATCCAAAAAAGGAGGCCAAACAGAGCCCGTTGTTTTTGCTGAATGATTTTTCTAAAAATTTACTTTTCTCATGGGCATAAAAAATCCATCTAATTTTTTTCATTACGATAGGAGACGGACTCGAGAAGTTATGGTGGGATCGGTTGGTATAGGAGCCGACAACCCAATTAGGGTTCAATCAATGATTACCACTGATACTCTCGATACAGAATCCTCAGTCAAAGAGGTTCTTCAACTTGCTGATGAGGGATGCGAAATTGTAAGAATAACTGCACAGACACGCCGACATGCCGCCAATTTGGAGTATATCGCATCAGGCGTTCGTTCTGAAGGATGCAAAGTTCCACTCGTTGCTGATATCCACTTCAAACCTGATGCAGCAATGGAGGCTGCGAAGTGGGTCGAGAAAGTTAGAGTTAATCCCGGAAACTATGCCGACAAGAAAAAATTCCTGATAAGAGATTATACTGACGCTCAGTACTCTGAAGAGCTTGAAAGGATTCGGGAGCAATTTTCTCCATTAGTAAAGCTATGTAAGGAAAGAGGAGTCGCAATGAGGATTGGAACTAATCATGGCAGTCTCAGTGATCGAATCATGAATCGATATGGGGATACTCCAAGAGGTATGGTTGAAAGTGCATTGGAGTTTGCACGAATAGCAAGAGACCTTGGTTACCATAATTTCGTATTTTCGATGAAAGCCAGCAATCCTAAGGTCATGATTGTTGCTTACAGATTATTAGTTTCCGCCCTAAACGAGGAAGGATCTGACTGGAACTATCCAATGCATGTGGGAGTAACTGAGGCAGGGGATGGTGAAGATGGTAGGATTAAAAGTGCCATAGGTATTGGTTCATTATTAAATGATGGTATTGGTGATACTGTAAGAGTGTCACTCACCGAAGAGGCTGTTTGTGAGATACCAGTAGCAAAAAATTTAGTTTCTATCTGCTCTTCGCAAAAAGATATACAAGACTTGGAATTAAATCAGGAGAAAATTCCATTTGATCCATTCAATTACAATAGAAGATCTACAAACAAAATTAGTGTCCAAGGTGTAAACATTGGGGGCAAAGAAACAATAAGGGTATTAACGACTCAACAAAAGTTCGACGCGGTTTCTCATAAGCTTCAGAATATGGGTGAATTTCAACCAGAAGTCATTAAAGAGAGCTCTGGTCTAATTGAGATTGATCCAAGAGATAAGGATGCTGTAGATCGAATTAATGAATCAAAGGAATCTATTCCTGTTGGAGTCATTGATCATATTGATCTTTCTGTCATACATGCTTACAGACTCCTCGCATCCAGGATAAAAGAACAGCATCCAATTGTCTTAAAGGATACACTTTTCCCAAGTGATGATCCTGATCTTCTTTTCGAAACTACGCTACTTAAAGCAGCTTCAAATATAGGATCATTACTCTGCGATGGTATAGGTGACGCCATTCTTATCCAGGGGGAAGAAGCGCCTGGCCAGTCTTTAAGATTATCATATAATATTCTTCAAGCTGCAGGTGTAAGAATTTTTAAGACTGATTATGTTGCATGCCCAAGTTGCGGAAGAACTCTATTTGATTTACAGGAAACTACTGCCAAAATTCGAGCTGCTACTGGACACCTTAAAGGTGTTAGAATTGCCATTATGGGTTGTATTGTTAATGGGCCCGGTGAAATGGCAGACGCAGATTTTGGGTATGTGGGAGGTGCTCCAGAGAAAATTAATTTATATGTTGGTAAAGAGCCCGTTAAATTTAACATACCTCAGGATGAGGCAGTCGAAAGACTTATTGATTTAATCAAAGAGCATGATAGTTGGGTTGATCCTCCTGATCAAAATGACACGATTACAGAAAAAAATAGAGGATAAAAGTGCAGTTAGTTCCATCTAATTATTTTAAAAAACTGCCAAAAGAGGCACTATTTACTGAAATTGATAAACCTCTTGAAATTGATCTTGGATGTGGGGATGGGTCTTTTTTAGTTGCCATGGCTTCCCAATTTCCAGAAAAAAATTTTTTGGGAGTTGAGCGTTTATTAGGTCGTGTTAGAAAGGTTCTTAGGAAATCTGAAAAAAATTCGCTATCTAATTTAAAGGTTTTAAGACTTGAGCTTTCTTACACCGTTGAATGGTTATTACCTGATCAGTGCGCAAGTCGCATACACCTATTGTTTCCTGATCCTTGGCCGAAAAAGAAACATCATAAGCGTCGAATGATTAATCAGAAATTTTGTGAAGCGTTAATTAGAATATTGAATAAAGATGGTGAGTTTTTATTCAAGACTGATCACCAAGAGTATTTTGAAGAATCAATGTGCACACTTCAAAACTTTAGTTTGCTTGATCATGTGCCATGGGACAAGGAGGACTATTATCCAGTTACGGATTTTGAGAGAATCTGGACTAATGAAGGTAAGAATATTTATTCAGCCCGATTTAAAATCCATCAAGAGGGTGTTTGATTTTAATGACCTTCAGAGCGATTCATTAGCCGATTTTTTTTAGTTCGTTTAGACGGTGATGAGCATTAGCCGAGTGTCGAGTTTCAGGGAATTTTTCGATGACCATTTCAAGTAGCTTCTCTGCTTGTTCTTCGTCTTGTTTATCCTCCAAATAGATTTGCTGAAGGCGAAACATCATTGCAGCGGCATCGTTTTCCGCCCATTCTTTGCTGGCCAAAGAATCTTCGAATGTTTTAATTGCGGAGTCGATATCCCTAAGGTGCTCATGATGGATTTTGGCAATTTCAAATATAGGGAAACGATTATCGGGATCGTCTTGTGCAATCGCTTTATAAGCTTTTATGGCTCCTTCATAATCCCCTTGAGTAACTTTGGCTGCTGCTTTTGTTAAATCGTCGACCTCCATTTCTTCTGGCGCGGAAAAGAAAAACGCGCCAATCCGATCTCCAATGATTGGTAAAACAACAAGTACTACGAAAAGGCCTAGCGTGACGGCAATAAAAAAGGTGACTACAAATTTCATGCCGATTTCCATTTTTTCCCATTCTGAGAAAATCAACCATGCAAGAAAAACAGTTACTGCAATTGACGCATTTATTAGAATTAATTTTTTGTTTGTCATCAGTTTTTTTTATTCAAAATTCCAAAATTTTTTAAATTAGCGAGCTGCTTGATATATCAAAAAAAGGGATATTGCAGCCAAAAAGTGAGCTTATCAGTTATTTCTTTGTTGCTTACTGATTCGTAACTCATTCTAAATTAACTAGAAATGAAATAATCACCTTATGCTTAATATTTTACATATGTTAACTAAAAAACCTAATTTATGAATGTTTATATTCAAAAGATAATTTGCTAATTCTTCCAAAAAAGCCTTGCGATTAGAGGCATTATTAGCGATCTTATTAAAGGATTATTAAGAATATTTCTTAATCACCCCCCCGACATTTTATTCACAAACAAAATACAGAAAATGAAAAATAATTTATCCAAGCACTTATTGGCTCTATTACTCACTCTTGGTTTCGGTTTAACCGGTGCCTTAGGTGAAACAAAATATGCTTGTTCTGAAATTGGTAAAAAGGCCAAAGCTAGTGTAGCAGCTAAGCCATCATCAGCATCGTCAGTGGTTTCTAAACTCATCAAGCAGCATGAAGATTGTGTTTGTGCAATTGTCAAAGGTGCTATCGAGGCTGGTGGTGATGTTAAGAGTGTTGTCAAAGCCGCTGTCAAAGCCGCACCTACAAAATCAGCAGTCGTGCACGAGTGTGCCGTTTCTGTTGCTCCAAAATCTGCTAAAGCAATTAGCGCGGCGATTGATGCCGTACTCGGCGATGGTGCTGACTTTGGTACTGAGCCAATCGTTGTAAGTGGTGTTTATCTCATTGCTCCAGTTGCTTCAGCTGGTGGTGGATCCGGTTTCTTCGGTCCCTTAACTGCTGAGGAGCTCGCCGCTCAGCAAGCCTTAATCGACAGGCTTCTTGGTAAGATAACAGAAACACCTACTACACCTACCGAGCCTGCTCAATAATCAAAATTTTACATTTTAATTTATAGCCCCTTCCGTACAACGGACCTTAACAATAATGAAAAAGCATACTCTCCTGATTCTAACGTTGCTTTCAACGGCTACCTTCGTGAATGGTCAAGGGCTTCTAAGCGTAGGTCAATCTGGGTCATTTGATGATTTTGACTCAAAACTTCCCTTCACTGCTACTATTACTGGTGATATTGGTTTTGACAGTAACGTTGGTAACAGACCAGATGGATACGAAGAAGAATCTGGTTACATCAGAGGCGGTGTCGGTGTTGCTTATGCTGGTGGTTCACGCACTACACACGTTGATCTAAATGCGAGACTTTCCACTCTTCATTATTTTGATCAGCCTGAGGCGCAGGGAGATGACAGTTTTCAAACCGGTAGATTAGGTCTTAAAATCTATCACAAAGCAAGCCCAACACTTACAATAGGTAATAGTGCATATTTAAGCCATGAAATTGAGCCTGACGATGCGATTGGAGCCTCAGCATCTAGACGCCTCGATCAATACACTTATGGATACAATAGCTTATGGGTTTCTAATTCATGGACCAGAAGATTAAAAACTGTTACCAGGTATTCTGTGACAGGAATCGATTACGAGGGTCAGCTTGAATCAGTTGGTGAAGACCGTTTTACTCAAACTTTTTCTCAGGAAGTTCGCTATGTTCTAGATCGACTAACTTCTCTCGTTGGTGAATATAGAAGAGCCAATACTGACTACGACATTGTAAATCTCGATTACGATGCCAATTATCTTCTTGCTGGAGCTGACCATAAGTTCAGCGACAATGTTAGTGGTACTTTGCGACTAGGTGGAGAAAATAGGGACTATGAGAGCAACGATGATGATGGCTGGAATCCATATGCGGAAGCCTCCTTGAGATATGAACTAAGTGACAGGACAAACCTTGTTTGGTTCACTCGTTATGGATATGAGGATTCAGAAGTTTTTTATCATCTATCTGAATCAAGATCAGTATTTAGAACTGCTCTTAACGCTAACCATGCCTTTTCTGACAATGTGCGAGGCAAAGCTGGTTTGAGTTATCACACCAGTGACTACGATCGTGGTGTACTTTCAGAGCTCACCGAGTATGGCATCAGTTTGAATCTTGGTCTTAATTATCGACTAATGTCCAATACGGATGTTAATCTTGGTTATTCCATAACTCACCTTGCCTCTGATAGTGCTTTTCGTGAGTATGACAGACACCGTCTCTGGGCTGGTTTAAGTGTCACATTTTAAGTTTTCTTAAATATTTGATTTCTTTCATACCCCCGTTCTCTATTTAGAAATGGGGGTATTTTTATTTAACGTTGAGAAATCTGTGGAATGATCTTACTTTGTTGCCTCCAAATTCATTTTAAATTCACCTCAACCTTAGTATATATAAAACATGGCCAAACAGAGCGAGACTAAGCTTCACGCACTTGATTATTGGCAGGTAGCTAGGAACCGATACGCCGTCATTCTGCTCACCTTTGCTT